>CAIMFE010000083.1 GCA_903840235.1 uncultured Opitutia bacterium
CAGCCTGAATCCGGTGAAGACGCTCTTAACATCGCCGAAACATTAATTCGTTCCGGCGCTGTGGATGTGATCGTCATCGACTCCGTAGCTGCACTGGTATCCAAGCAAGAATTAGACGGCCAAATGGGCGATTCCACGGTGGGCGTTCAAGCTCGTATGATGAGCCAAGCCATGCGCCGCCTCACCGCCGCCATCAGCCGCACTAATTGCGTCGTTATTTTCACTAACCAAATCCGTGAAAAAATTGGTGTGATGTTCGGCAGCCCAGAAACCACTCCAGGTGGTCGCGCTCTTAAATTCTTCTCATCGGTTCGAATCGACATTCGCCGTATCGGACAAATCAAAGAACCCACTGGTAAAGTAATCGGTAACCGCACCAAAGTTAAAGTGGTTAAAAATAAAGTCGCTCCTCCTTTCACTGAGTGCGAGTTCGACATCATGTACAACGAAGGCATCTCACGCACGGGTTCTGTTTTAGATCTCGGAATTGAACACAAGATTCTCGAAAAGAAAGGCGCATGGATCGCCTATAATGGTCAACTCATCGGCCAAGGCCGTGAAGCCGCTAAAGACCACCTCGCAAAAAATCCTAAGGTGCTCGACGAGTTACAAAAAATCATTCTCGAGAAAGTCCAAGTCGTTGGCGGCATGACGTTAGGTGCCAGCGAAAGTACCCCAGAGTAATTTATCGTTGTTGGCTGCCATAGCCCGGGCCGTACGCAAGTACGGCCCGTTTCATTTAACTATTTAGACGACTTGCAATTTCTCGGGATTTGTGGACGTTATACCTCCCCTGCAGTGTTCGACACCCGCGGCAGCCTCCGTACCCTACGAACATAATATACGGGAGGTGCAACCCGACCGGCCTCGTCCGAGCCGTGGCAATGTACCGCCCACCTAAATCCAGGATCAACTGGAGCTCCAATCGGAATCGGCACAGGCGGGGGATCCTTTTTAAATCAGTCCGGCTTCACCGAAACTAAACCAACCCTTACCCACGGGGTCTAATTCCGGACGACCAATAATCACATGATCGAGAAGTTCGACTCCGATCACCCTGCCCGCCTCCACGAGTTGGCGTGTGACCGCCCGATCAGCCGAACTGGGCGAGGGGTCACCACTCGGATGATTATGCGCAACAATTGCAGCGGGTGCACCGTAACGCAAAGCCTGACGAAATACTTCGCGTGGATGAAGTAGTGAACTGGTCGCGGTGCCGGAACTGACCTCTTGAATCGTAATCAATCGGTTACGTCGGTTCAAACAAAGCACCCAACATTTTTCGACCGAGAGACTCGACGACAGTGGCTCAAGCCTCGTCCAAACTTTTACAGGCGTGTCCAATTTATCTCCAGGATTGTGGTCGCGCTCACGAATGCGTCGCGCCAACTCCATCGCTGCGGCGAGTTCAGCTGCCTTCGCTGGACCCAGTCCATGTACGCGCTCGAAGTCCGACGTCTCCCAGCGTGCCATTTCCGCCAAACTTCCCGCTTGTTCAAGCAAAGCATGCGAAACTTGTTGAGCGGAGAAGCCCCGCGAACCAGCACCGATTAATAATTCAAATAATTCCGCATCCATGAGTGCGCGCGGACCCAGCCGGGTCAGTCTCTCACGCGGACGGTCTTCTGAAATCATCGAGCGACAAAAAACCTTCGCCCGATAAAATCAATTACACGAAGACCCTAGGGATTACTTCTTACCGTGATAGCGTGCTAAAACCTTACCATAAGTCGGCGTAAGACTTTCGAGCGAATCCACATTCATACCGAGATCTTTAATCAAGCCATCGCGCAGACCGTAAATCCAGCCGTGGACTTGTATTTTTTGTCCACGCGCCCAGGCATCTTGAACGACACTGGTCTGGCAAATATTTAAAGCCTGCTCAACCACGTTAAGCTCACACAAAGTATCTAACTTGGCTGGCCCTAAAACGCTTTCCACTGCGAGGGCATGTTTGTGGTGCACATCACGAATGTGGCGCAACCAATTGTCGATGAGCCCCAATTTACGTCTCTCGAGGGCGGCTTGCACACCACCGCAACCGTAGTGACCGCAGACAATGATGTGTTCAACTTTTAGAGCTTCGACGGCATATTGTACCACGGAGAGACAGTTTAAGTCCGAATGCACAACGACATTGGCAACGTTACGGTGCACGAATAATTCGCCGGGAAGCAGGCCTACGATTTCATTCGCGGGGACACGACTGTCGGAGCAACCAATCCAAAGATACCTTGGGCTTTGTTGCTTAGAAAGAATTTCGAAAAACTCTGGCTGCTTGCGTCGAATTTCTTCTGACCAGTTTTTGTTTTGGATGAACAAATTTTTGATTTCAGCCATAACTATGAATTGGTCTTGAAGGGGGCATCTGGCAAATAAATTACCTAGACCAAGAAAGATGCCCATAGGAGGCCTAATAGGCCATTTCTCCACACCCAGCGGGTTATTATTTGTTTTTTGTCCAGACACAGCATGAAACCTCCGCTACACTTAGGTGTTATACTATTATGAACTTATTCGTCTTAACCTTCTTTATTGCCGCCGCCGCAACCGACCCAGCTGCGCCCGCTACGACGACGCCCAAAAAGAACTCCAAGAGCACCGCCACAATTGTTGCCGATCCCAACGCTAATCCAGATACCGCGGCGGCTGTTCCTAAATCTAAAAAAACTAAAGCAACCGACGAATCACCGGTCTTGGTAGATAATGCCGACCCAGCTTCCATTGTAAGCAATTCAGTTGATGCTGCTACGCAGATAGCCAATGAGGCCGCTAAAGCAGCGCTCGAAGAAGTTGCTAAATTATCAGCTATCGGAAGTGACACAGATAAATCCACTTCCGCCGGTTCAGTTATCAATGCTCAAACCGTGGGCGCGGTGACCGACGGAGTGGTTGCAGTAGCCAAAGAAATTAAAAAGCCTAAAGCGAAGAAGCCAGCTGAAGATGCAAGTACGACTGATGAGTCCGCACCCAAACCTGCGAAAAAATCTAAGGCTAGTAATTCCGACGGCGCCGCAACGACCGATAGTCCTGCTAAGAAAAACTAGGGGTTACTTGCCTATGATTTCGCGAGGGCTGGAACCGTTCTCAGGGCCGACATAACCGCGATCGTGCAAGATATCCATAATGCGGGCGGCTCGATTGTATCCGAGTTTTAAGCGACGCTGTAACATGGAAACGGAAGCCCGCTGAGTTTCTTTAATGATCGACCAGGCTTGAGCAACCATCGGGTCGTCTCCGTCTTCGCCATCCCCTTCGCCACCCTCAAAGTCTTCACTAGAGCCCTTCTCAATGGCCTCAACGACCTCTTGAGCAAACTCGGGTGATCCATTCTTATCATTAATATAATCAACAATCGCAGATACTTCCTGCTCACCGACGTAAGCACCTTGGACGCGATTTAATGAAGCACTACCTGGAGGAACGAAAAGCATGTCACCGCGACCGACTAAAGTTTCTGCACCGCTACGATCCAAAATAGTTCGTGAATCGATATAAGAGGTAACCTTGAAACCGATACGTGTCGGTAAGTTCGCTTTAATTAATCCAGTGATCACATCGGTTGAAGGACGCTGTGTCGCCAACACGAGGTGAATACCGGCCGCACGTGCTAACTGTGCTAAGCGAGCAATCGAAGTTTCTACTTCTTTCGCTGCCGCCATCATCAAGTCAGCCATCTCATCGATAATACAAACGATATAAGGTAATTTGGTGGTCGGGATGGAAATACCGTCATCGATAACCGATTCAGCTGCTTCGCGAGCCGCTGCTTGCTCTTCTGCACTGAGTGGCAATTCCTCTTGTTTAGGAAGCCCCGCTTCTTTTTTAATTTTCGCGTTAAAGCCGGTAATGTTTTTCACGCCGCACTTAGCAAAAATTTTGTAGCGACGTTGCATTTCAGCAATCAACCACTTGAGCGCCGCAGGCACTCGACGTGGATCGGTTTCTACCGGAATTAAAAGGTGGGGTAGTTTAGAATAAACCTGCAGCTCGACCACTTTGGGGTCGACCATGATGAATCTCAAATCCTCTGGCGTACAGCGGTACAACATGGAGATAATAAACGAATTAATACAGACTGACTTACCTTGACCCGTTGCACCAGCAATTAAGCAGTGGGGCATTTTGGCAAGATCTTGGATGACTGGTTTATTAGTTACGCTATCAACGCCTAAGACCACAGGAATTTCCATCGTCGATTCGGTCCAAGCCTTCGACTGAATGATTTCGCGAAGTAAAACATCCTTGCGGTGTTGATTAGGAATTTCGATCCCCACCGTACCCCGACCTGGAACGGGTGCTAAGATTCGAACAGACTCCGCCGAC
>CAIMFE010000084.1 GCA_903840235.1 uncultured Opitutia bacterium
AGAAATTGGGGTAGTTTCATAACTATTAACTTATCCCAAAAATCAAGGTTTGCAAACCCACTCACACGATTGACGCTTGGGGCCTATTCGGTATTAAAGATTCTGTTAAAACATGCCCAATCTTAACCCCAAAACTTCATTCGGATCACGCCTCGGTCATAATTTCCTGACCGGCATGTTCCTCGTTTTGCCGATTGGACTAACTCTTTACGTCGTTACCATTTTAATCGGACTCGTCGCTTCACCCGTTCAGACGTTAATTCAAAATTTATTACCCTTTTTCTATGACGAAAATGCGAAGCTGCCCGATTTCCAATCCGGACCGGCCCACGCCGCCCTCGTTCTAATTTCGGCACTCATCATGGCCGTCATCCTGATTGTACTCGGATGGCTCTCCAAACGTATTTTCGGAAAAATATTTAATACCTGGGTTAATAATATTGTTGAGCGCATGCCTGGACTAGGCGCCCTCTACAATACTATCCGCCAAATGGTCGACGCGTTGAGCGGAAGAAATAAAGATACCTTCCGACGTGTCGTGCTGGTGCAATACCCGCGCCCTGACTGCTGGTGTATCGCCTTCATCACCCATGAACAGCCCACAGCACTCTCCGAAGCTATCGGCGAAAAAGTGGTTAATGTCTTTGTGCCCTCTGCCCCCGCCCCCACCGCCGGCTTCGTCCTCCAAGTTAAAGCCAGTGAAATTAAGGAAACGAATTTTACCGTCACGGAAGCACTGGGACTGCTAATGAGTTTCGGTTCCGTCATACCTCAGCCCAAAATTAAAGAGTAATTACGAATGTCATCGGCCACCCTGCGCTGTCTCATTCTTGGACGTGATCCTTCGGGAGAATCTCACACTCTTTTAACCTTCCTTGAACCTCACCAAGGTTTGGACCGTTGCTTAATTCGTCTCACGCGAAGTAAAACCACCACGGCTCCTGATTTATTTGATGAGTGTGAAATTCAAATCGAAAAATCCAAAGATGGCGGCACGCGCTTCGCTAAAGATTATCGATTAATCACCCGCCACCAAGGCATCGCCAAAAATCACCGCACCCTCGAGCGCGCTTGTCGCCTCGCTTCGATGATTCGAAAAAATCCACCTCCGCCTGAGTCAGCCCCAGTCTGCTATCGCATCGCTCTCGAAACCTTTGCCGCTATGGCCGAACGCCCACGCCCCGATGCCGCTTATTTTAAAGGGCTTTGGTTGATTATTAAGGATGGTGGCTGGCCCGTCCATGAACAGTGGCTAGCCCATTTAGGCAACCGACAAGACTTAGCCGGAAGCATACTCACGCAACCCCTCGATGCTCAAACCTGCGACGAGGAAACCGTCGCCAAACTCTCGACCGATTTAGAACATTGGGCCGCCGGAGAAATTCACTTCGTTCTGCCGTAATGCGTATTGATATTAAAACCAAACGCATTGAGGTCAGCGCCCAAGAGTTTGCTACATTTCGACCCGGACCCACCGCAGGCTCAGGCAACTCACCTTGGCGAGCCGAAGCGGGTCGACAATGGCACGAGACCCTTCGCCTCCACGCTGATGCCGAAAATAATCAGTGGGAATTTGAAAAGTCTATCGCTTGCGAAATCAAAATTCTCGGTTGGATTGTTTGTATCACCGGGCGAACGGATCAATGGCGCGAAGAAAATGGCGCCGTCACCATCCGCGAAATTAAAACGGTCACGGTATCATTACCCCGCAAAACCGAATTTCTACGCGAACGTTATCCTCATCATTTTCTGCAACTCGGTATCTATTGTCACGCCGCACGGATTCTACCGAATATTAAAAGCGTCTTAGGTGAACTGGTTTTTGTTGATCCCAAAGATGGCACCAAACAAACGCTGCCTTTACCCGACAGCGCCGAAAGCGATTTATTAAATCAGGCCGAAGTTCTTGCGAGCCATGCGGAAAATCGTCGCGCCAGCCACGCCCGTTTATTACTTCTCCCTGATCGTTTACCTTTTAAAGACGCACCGCGAATTGAATGGCTACAGGCCTGCGCCGATCTTGATCAAGCCGCACTTGAGTCTCCGATACGCCTCATGGTCGCCCCCACCGGCTTCGGTAAAACGTCCGCCGCCCTTCGGCATGGCCTCACACTCCTACGCAGCGGACGCGTAGGACGCTTGCTTTATTTAACGGGTAAAGGAACCGGACAGTTACAAGTTTTGGCTGAGCTAAGACGCTTGGCAAAATCGAATGAACTCAGTGGCATGGTTCTTCGACCACGCAGTGAACATGAACTGGATGGCTTAACCGATGACCCAGAAGAAATCAGAAAAAATTGGGCCCGTGCCGCCATCGATCCTCAAGCCCTCCTCGCAGAGGGTGCAGAATTAAGACGGATTAGAGAAATAGGAAAAATGGCCGGCGTGCCTCCGTGGGATATTAC
>CAIMFE010000085.1 GCA_903840235.1 uncultured Opitutia bacterium
GTTTGGTATAATATTTCCAATGGCGAAACGGTTGCTCAATCCAAGCCACAACCCGGACCACTCTGGATCAAAGCCTCGCGCGAAACCAACACCATGCCTCAGTGGGCTGGCTCATGCTGGTATTACCTACGTTATCTCGACCCACAAAATACGAAGGAAATCGCATCCGCGGAAAATCTTAATTACTGGGGCAACCCTGACTTCTATATCGGTGGCGCCGAACACGCAGTGCTTCACTTATTGTACGCACGCTTCTGGCATCGCTTCCTTTACGACATCAAAGTCCTCTCCACTCCCGAGCCATTTAAAAAATTATTCCACCAAGGACTCATCCTCGGCGAAGACGGTGAAAAAATGTCCAAGAGTCGCGGCAATGTCGTGAATCCCGATGTCATTGTTAAAGAACATGGTGCCGACGCATTGCGTATGTATCTCATGTTCCTCGGACCTCTCGAAGCTTCCAAACCTTGGAACACCGATGGTATCTCAGGTATCACCCGCTTCCTCCGTCGCCTCTGGCGTCTTGCCGTTGATGAAACGACTGGAAATATTTCTGCTAAAATCAATGACAGCGCGAATGAAACCGAAGAACTTGTTCGCGAACTAAATCGAACCATCAAGAAAGTCGGTTACGATATTGAAACACTCCAATTCAATACCGCGATTTCCCAGATGATGATTCTGATGAACGTCGCAGAAAAATCTCCTTCATTAAAACGCTCCACCGTCGAAGACTTCACTCGCCTCGCCGCACCTTTTGCTCCTCACGTCTGCGAAGAAATCTGGCAACGTCTGGGCCACAAAGAAAGTATCACCCAAGCGGGCTGGCCTAAATTCGATGAATCCAAACTCACTGAATCTACCGTCGATGTGGTCTTCCAAGTGAATGGTAAAGTACGTGCCACGACCAAGGTTGATAAAAATATCTCTAAAGAAGCTCTGGTCGCTCTCGCTAAAGCCGATCCAGCCGTACAAAAGTTCATCGACGGAAAACCGATTGTGAAAGAAATCATTGTTCCTGGTAAGTTGGTAAACTTCGTCGTCGCGGGTTAATCGAAATAACTGCTCACAAAAAAGGCCTCCATCTCGGAGGCCTTTTTATTTTTATGAATCTGCGAATCAGATTTGTGCCTTCTCTAAACGTGGCAGCATGAAGTGGTGAATTGCAAAGGCCACGACGTATGCAAACGCACAGAAGGCGAAGAGGATAGCGTAACCATTCGATGAAACGTCGAGAATACGACCAGCAACGATTGGGAAAATCATTCCACCAATCGATCCGGCCATACCGCCTAATCCACTCGCTGAAGCTACTGCATCGCGCGGGAAGGTTTCAGATACCGCAGCATAGAGGCTAGCCGACCAAGCTTGGTGGGCTGATGCCGCAAATCCAATGAGTAATACGGCTTCCCACATACCTAAACCTCTGACGAAGAAAATAGGTAATGAGCATAAGGCAAAGAATAGTAATGATAGTTTGCGGACCGTAACCATATCATAACCACGCTCAGCAATCTTCTTAACTGCCCAACCTGCAAAAATACTTAACACAGTAACAATACCGTAGAGAGTAACTAAGGGTAAACCCATTGCCTTAATGTCTAGATGTTGCTCCTTCTTAAAGTAATCAGGCAGCCAAATTAAATAGAACCACCAAACTGGATCCGTTAAGAATTTCGCAATCATGTAGGCCCAAGTTTGTTTTACTCGTAACAGGCTTGCCCATGGAATCTTACGCTCTTCAGCAACTTCTTCTTCAGCGAGTTGTGGAGCTTTCTTATAAAACGGAATCCAAAACAGAATCCAAATAATACCTAACACACCTGCAGCAACGAAAGTGGATCTCCATCCGTAAGTAACTGCCATGATAGGAATCACCGCTGGCGCAATCAGTGCTCCAATGTTTGAACCTGAATTAAAAAGTGCATTGGCAAAGGCACGCTCAGCACGTGGGAACCATTGTGCAGTCGTTTTAATCGCCGCAGGGAAATTGCCACCCTCACCAACTCCCAGCGCTATACGAGCGTAATAGAAACCGGAGATAGATCCGACGAGGGCGTGACCTGCAGCGGCAGCTGACCATGCAAAAATCGAAACGGCGTAACCGATCTTCGTTCCAAAACGGTCAATAAACCAACCAAAGCCAAGTAATCCAAAGGCATAGGCACCCTGGAATGCAGAATTAACCATACCATACTGCTCATTGGTCCAGTGTAGTTCATTATCGAGCATCGGCTTTAATAATGCCAATATCTGACGATCGATATAATTAATCGTCGTAGCAAAAAACAGGAGGGCTAAAATCACCCAGCGGTAAGGGGACGCCGCAGGGGCTGAATTAGGGGTGTTATTCATGGGTAAGACCAATAAACAGACGATTTTTTTACTGTCGACCTTATACTTTCTTTGACTTTTCAAATCGAGTTAGGTTGGATTAAAACGACACTATGAAGCCACGAATCCTCCTCACAACCACCTCATTCCAAGACACCCCTGGCGAACACCATAAAATGTTGGCCGCCACCGGTTGGGAAGTTGTCACCGCTCGCGGTCCTTTAAGCGAAGCCGACACTTTAGCTTTAATGGGGGATTTTGACGGATACATCTGCGGCGACGATATGATCACCCAAGCGGTCATCGATAAAGCCCTACCCCGCCTCAAGGTCGTCAGCAAGTACGGTATCGGCGTTGATAAGATCGACGTAAAATACCTTACCTCGAAAGACATCCCTCTGCTCTTCACACCTGGCGTTAATCACACCACCGTTGCTGAACACACCTTCCTTCTTCTTCTCGCTCTCGAAAAGAATTTCTACTTCCACACCGACTCCACTCGCTCAGGCACCTGGAAACGTAAAACGGGTCGTGAGCTTCTCGATAAAACCATCGGTATCATCGGCATGGGCCGCATCGGTAAAGAAGTCGCCATCCGCGCTCGTGCCTTCGGTATGAAAGTCGTCGGTTTCGATTTATACTGGGACGATAAATTCGCCGCTCAATACGATGTGAAACGCGCCGCAACCATGGATGACGTTTTTGCCGTGTCAGATTATCTCTCACTCCACACTAATTTAACTCCTGAAACACGCGACCTCATCTGCGCAAAGAATATCGCTAAGATGAAGAAAGGCGTTCTCATTCTTAACTGCGCTCGTGGTGAAATCGTTCATACTGATGACATCGCTGCCGCTCTGAAGTCCGGCCAAGTCGGCGGATACGGTACCGACGTTCTCGATGAAGAACCACCTCGCGCCGATCACCCTCTCACCAAACTTCCTAACTGCGTCGTAACTCCTCACATTGGCTCACGCACCGCCGAAAGCGTTCAACGCCAAGCCGTCGCCGCTGTTACTAATTTAATCAAAGCGATGCACGGCGAAGAGCCTCTCGCTCAGATTAACAAAGAAGTTAAAGTTAAGAAAGTCGTCTAACTTCTCCCCTTGTCACCGTGTCACCTTGTCACCTTTCCCCCTAATATAATATCCTCCAATGTCCGAAGTATTTCACGTTGTACCCACTGAAGCTCACGAGGCTCTCGTAAGCGCTGCTTACCAGCATCGCGGTTTCGGTGCTACCGAATCAAAGCAAGCTGCTAAGATGTCCTCCATGGCTACTCGCCACGGCATCCGCACGCACAATGCTATCAAGGCATTACACTTGGATGAACTTTTCGGTTCAAAAGTTGGCGGCTGCACACCCAATGCCACCGTGGTTAAAAAATCTTCACGCTTCGCTGCGGCTGAAGTTTGGGACGCTAAACAAAAACTCGGTCAAGCTGTTGCCACCGACGCCATCGAAACTTGTATCAAACTCGCTGATCAATACGGCGTTGGTACCGTTTCCGTTGATAACGCTTTCCACTACCTCTGGGGCGGTGGTTATGTTATGGAAGCCGCTAAACGTGGTTACATCGCTTACACTAATTGCACAGCGACTCTCGCTGAAGTAGTTCCTTTCCAAGGTAAATTCCCAACCCTCGGAACCAACCCACACTCTTGGGGCTTCCCTACCACCGATGCTGTCGGATTCCCAATCGTCATCGATTGGGCTACCTCCGTTATCGCTATGGGTCGCGTACAACAATTAAAACGCGAAGGTAAACAATTACCTCCTGACGCCGCAGTTGATAAAGATGGTAAAGTCACCATCGATCCATCCGCAGCTGTTTCACTCATTCCTTTCGGCGCACACAAAGGCTACGGTCTTTCTTTAATCAACGAAATCGTCGCTGGTTTCATTGGTGGCTCACTCCCAACTATTCGTAGCCGCACTCGTGTTGCTGGCGAAAAACAAGATTGTGCCTTCTTCTTCCAAGTCATTCACCCCGACGCTATCAGCAGCGGAGTTTTTGCTCACGGCCGCAACCAACAGCAAAATATCAAAGCGGTTCTCGGTGATATCCTCGGACACGGAAATGAAAAATGTATCCTCCCAGGACAAATGGAAGCGACCTTCGCCGCACGTAGTCAAAAAGCCGGCGGCCTCCTCTTCTCCAAAGCTGAAGTCGAAGCCCTCAATGAAATCGCACACGAGTGCGACATTAAAGCTTTTGATGTTAACCAACTTCCAACCGCTTAATTTTACCAAACACTATGGCACTCCAAATTAAACCTGCGAAGGATTGCACCTTCGATCAAATCTCTCTCGGTGAAGTCATGCTTCGCCTCGACCCCGGTGAA
>CAIMFE010000086.1 GCA_903840235.1 uncultured Opitutia bacterium
AGGTTGGTCCGCATCGTGCATACAAACATTATTACCTAAAATCTTGTAGATGCAACCCCTACTCGTAGAAATTATACACAGTGGTAATTTCACCAAATTTATGAACGAACTGAGTCAGTTTACATCCGCGTTGCTCGCCCGTCAGTCCTTGACGAAGGCCCAAGCAAGTGTCGCCGCTGGCTTGATGGCTTCGCCTGAAATTTCTGACGATTTGAAAGAATCGTTTCTCATCGCCTTAGCACAAAAAGGAGAAAATGCCGAAGAGGTCGCAGGTTTCGCACACACGTATCGCCAGCTGGCGCGAAAAATCGATTTCGGAAATACGCCAGCGCGGGCCATGGATATTGTCGGCACGGGTGGTGATCGTTCAGGGAGTTTTAATATTTCATCCGTCTCCGCTCTGATTGTCGCTGCCGCGGGTGTACCCGTGATTAAACATGGCAACCGTTCTATCACTTCAAAATCAGGCAGTGCCGATTTCTTAGTCGGCTTAGGAGTTCAACTCGAAGCCAGTGACCAGAAATTAAATCACGCGCTTAAAGAAGCTAAATTCTGTTATCTTTTCGCTCCGGCTTTTCATTCAGCTTTTAAATCGATTCTCGGCGTTCGAAAGAAAATCGCCGAACGCGGACAAAAAACTATTTTTAATATTTTAGGTCCGCTGATTAATCCCGCTCAACCTGCTTACATGTTGGTGGGCGTTTATGATCAGCGCTGGGTTGAGCCGATGGCCTTAGCCTTACATGACCTAGGCGTTAAACGTGGCTTAGTGGTACACGGTCAAGTAGGCGAGGGGATGGACGAAGTTACTACCGCTGGACCGACCATCGTGCGTGGCTGCGGCGAACTTCTTCATGTGGATGCCATCTGGTTGCCGGGAGACTTTGGCTTTAATCAGGCTCCCAGCACTGATCTAAAAGGCGGCACGCCCGAAGAGAACCTTGTTACGTTCAGTGATTTATTGGTCGGCGGAGTTGAGGAAGGTCTGCTCGATACTCTATGCCTCAGTGCTGGTACCGCATTGTGGGTTGCGAATAAAGTAAAAGATCCAGCCGAAGGTGCGAAGCTCGCCCGCGAAATCATCCTCAACGGAGAGTTGCGTGACGAAGTTCATCGACTGCGTGAAGCGTATCGCGACTAACTGAGTAACTTATGCAAAGTGCGTTCAGTCGCGCCTTGATTGCTCTTATGCCACGCTACTCCTGAGGCAGATTTTTTCGCGAGTGAATTTTTATCACGTGCTAAAGATAAAATTTCTTTAAGCACTTCATCGGCATCGGTGCATTTAATAGCCGCACCATTTTTTTCTAAGCCCTGACAAATGGATTTAAAGTTCGTCATGTGTGGGCCGTAGATAACAGGTACGCCGGCGGCCGCACATTCGATAGGCGTTTGTCCACCGTCATGCGGAGGGAGACTTTTACCGGTAAAGGCAAGATCAGCGGCACGGGTGAGTTGACGCAGTTCACCCGTGGTATCGCCGAAATGTATGATGGTGCCTTCAGGGGCTTGTGGTCCCTTAATAGAACGTTGGTGGTAGTTTAAGCCGGAGCTTTCTAGTAATTTAAGAACTGAGTCGCGACGTTCGGCATGGCGTGGAACTAATAATAATCGGGCATCAACCCCAGTATCACGCAAGTTTTTCAAGGCTTTTAATAAGAGGGCCTCTTCGCCATCCCAGGTGGATGATCCCAGTAAGACGATCGTGTTAGGTGAATCTCCAAAGCCTAGTTGAGAGCGTAATTTATTTTTATCCGAAGCCGATAAAGGTCCATCCGCACTCACATCGAATTTCAAGTTACCGGTGACTTCGATTTGGTTTTGACTATCACAGATTGTTTTTAAACGTCGTGCGTCTTCTTCGCTACCCGCACCAATCCAAGAAAATTGTTTAAGAAGATTTTTGGTAATCCATTTAAATTGCTGATGTCGGGCATAGGATTTATCGGACAAGCGTGCGTTGATGAGATAAGCTGGAATCTGACGATTCTTTGCTTGGTGTAAATGTTCGGGCCAGAGTTCACCTTCGGCTAAAATGATTTTATCAGGCGCAATGCGCGACCATGCGATGCGACTGAATGGCCAAAAATCTAGCGGGAAAAATCCGATGCCGATACAAAGATCTTTATATTTATCCTGAGCGATGCGATGACCAGTACTTGTGGTCGTGGTGAGAACGACTTCGGTTTGACCGGATGCTTTGAGTCGCTGCAGGAGGGGACCGATGGCTTCGATTTCGCCCACTGAGACGGCTTGAATCCAGATTCGACGTAGACCCGTGGACTTTGAGGGCAGGGCGGTAAAGAGTCCTAAACGCTGGCTAAATCCGGCACTATACCCTCCGCGACGTAACATTCTCCAAATATAATAGGGGGATGCTAGGATAAGCAGGGGTATAAAAAGGATGCGGTAAAACCAAATCATAGCAGGGACGCCCCATCTATTGTTGAATAGAATAAGAAAGTCAGCCCTTTTTCCCTTGCCAGAGGGGGTAAGGATTGTTTGAAACCACTTTCCACCGTTTGAAGCGACCGCCGATTGCTTCGAACATAACAACCAAAACAGTCAAACACCCTGATCCAATGTCC
>CAIMFE010000087.1 GCA_903840235.1 uncultured Opitutia bacterium
TGGAGTTTTTCGACATCGATGACTGTGCCTTTAACCACTCCATCCGTACGACGTTCACTGAAACCCAACATGCGAGCACGGCCCTCAATCACTTGCGCGGTGAGTGCGGTGGTTTTGTGGGTACCGATATCAATGACGGTAATAAATGAGGGTAAAGGTTTCTTGTTCATCGAGACGAAATAGGGACGAGGCGTGGTTCAGGAATAGGTCGAGAAGAGGTGCGATTTTGAATCGAGAGTTTTAAAACGTAGCTCGAAGCACCTCCGGTTGATTTACGTAAGAGACCGTCGATATCGAGTTTAGATAAAATTTCTAATTCGTTTCGCCAATTCGTCGTCGAGAAAACAATTTCCGATAAGGTCGCACGATCAACGGGCTGCGAACCTGGACGGATGTTAATATGGAGATTTGAACCCATGGCATCTTCTTGTGATCCAAAACAATCACGCAGTGAAATCGTCGCCCATTGTTTGTATTGATTCGGATACATCGTGCGAGCCGTGAATAAAAAGGGTCCGACCACTTCCAAGCCATCTACCGATACTTTTTCGCCCGCACCTGTCGTTCTAAAATCCGTAATCACTGGTAAACTGCCGATCGATTGCTGGGGATAGCCTGAACCCGAAAACAAAACGCCCTCGGGACTAACTAACTTTACAATATAAGGTCCCGACGGTGGTAAAATCGCAATGCGAGCAACAGCCAAACGCTCTAATAATTTTATTTCTAATCCACCCGTGCCCAAACGACGCACTTTCGCGGTCAATACCTGTGGGTCTTTTTCTAAATCTGTCTTAATCGTAGCGACATCTTTCGCCCAACTATCCGTCCCGTCATTAATAATTTTATTAGCGTAGCTCGAAGGTAAAAAACCATCCGTGGCGTACGTGATCGGAATGCTCGATGAGACCGGAGTGCCTTCTTCTAGAGAAAGTGAAATAACGGCGATCACGAAAACGAAAAATAAAATGGTAAGTATGATGGGCATGCGTGAACGGGCCGCGCGTTTTCTTCCCAGCTCATCTTGCGGAATCGTTCGAACGTCTTGTTTTATCAACTGTCTCCAGTCACGATTCTCCGGACCCAAGAAGGCATCTCGCTTTGGCGAAAAGAGGCGCGCGATGCGGGTGAAGAAATCCATGGGTTAGAGCGTGTTATGAAGTTGGCTTCGCGTAAAGGCAGGAGCAACCATCTGCTGAACTAAAGTTGAGAAATCGATCCCGACGCAGGAGGCGCTCTTGGGCAGCAAACTGGTCTCGGTCATCCCTGGCATAGTGTTGATTTCTAAAAAAATGAATTCGCCCGAGGGTTCAAGAAAGAGGTCAGCCCGAGCAAAGTCGCGACAACCAGTGACCTTAAAAAGCTTCTCGGCCGCACGCTGAATTTGCTTGGTTAAATCAGCCGAAATCGGGGCGGGTACGAGGTATTCCGACGACCCCTTGGTATACTTGGTTTTATAGTCATAAACCCCTGTTTTAGGCACTATTTCGACCACTCCGAGGGCCTTACCCCCGAGGATGCCAATCGACATTTCGCGCCCCTGGATTCGACGTTCGGCCATCCACTGCCCCGCGGCAGGAATATCAGCCAAGGCAGCCTTCACCTCAGCCAAACCGTTCAAGACATACAGCCCGACACTGCTCCCCTTGTCCGAGGGCTTGATCACCAATTGTTCTCCCAGTTCAGCAATTAATTTCTCAGCCAAAGGTTTCTTGTCCCCGCTAAAAGCAACCTCGGGCACTACGGGCAGTCCCACCGCACGCATCGCTTTTTTGGTCGCCACTTTATCAATGCAAAGTCGACTCGCTGCAGAATCACATCCAGCAAACGCCAAACCACGAGCTTCGCACGCCGCTTGCACCTGACCGTCCTCACCGAAGTCACCATGTATCACCGGAATGACCACATGCTTCTTAGGATCAAGCCAAGCAGGTAAAATGTTTTCATTCAATTCAACCAACTGAGAATCTTTTATGACACTAGCTACTGCTTTACCGGAACGGAGTGAAACTTCGCGCTCCGGCGATATGGCTCCACAAAGAATCACAGCTTGGCGATTCGTACTCATAGTAAATCTTTCCACTCCTTTCCTAAAACAATAATTTCAGGCTGTAATAATTCGTGTTTATCGTGCTGAACTTTCTGACGAACTTGTTTCATCAGCGCTAAAACGTCTTTAGCAGTGGCCTCGCCCTTATTAATAATGAAATTGGCGTGAATATTCGAAACTTCAGCGGCTCCGACGTGCGTTCCTTTGAGTCCAGTCGACTCAATTAATCGCCCAGCATGATTCTGTTCAGGATTTTTGAAGACACATCCCGCACTCGGATCACGCGGCTGTGAGCTGCGACGTTTCTGACTCATCTCATCCATCGTTTGACGAATCTTTTCAGGCGATTCTTTACCCGTGGATTTTAAAACAGCCGATAAAATAACGGCACCATGCAATTGCGGACAGTCGCGATACATCGCATCGAAACAATTACGATTAGCAGAACGATGAATGCCACGCGGACTGAGCCAATCAATCGATTCCACCCGGTCAAAAATCCAAGAGTCCATCGCACCGGCATTCATGCGCAGCGATCCGCCGATGGTTCCAGGAATACCTTCTAAAAATTCGAAACCAGTCAGACCCTCGCGTGCAGCGATACCACAAATTTCTTTGAGACGTGCACCCGCGCCGATTTGTAGGCGCCCGTCATTCAGATTTTTTACTTCGCCCCAATACTCACTGTTTAAATGAATGATTAAACCATCATAGCCTTCATCTAAGACTAATAAATTCGAGCCACGACCTAAGACAAAGTAAGGTAAACCCAATTCGCCCGCGGATTGAAGTAATACGATAATATCATTCACTGTAGCAGGCTCAGCATACCAGCGAGCGACACCGCCGACGCCGAGTGTGGTGCGACGATTCAAGGGTTCGGCGGGACGAATAAGTGCCTTGGCAGACAGTTTTCCAGCAACAGCTTCGCCTAAGTCTTTAGTCATTACTGGCAGACCTTCGCGTCGTAAAATGAGTGCATAGTTTTCGGCGTCATGCTCGATGTCACCAGCACCGACAAAAGCGACGACCGTCTTTTTACCTTTGGTTAACGGAGAAATAATTTTAGAAAGTTCGGCTCTGTCTTCGATCAGACGAAGAGCGGATCCCGCCACGACAGCATCCGACCTTCCACCCTCCACAGCAGCTTCACCTGCGGAATACACCGGTAAAACGAAAGCAGCATCCGCAATGTGTAAAGCTTGTCTAAATTCACTAGCGTACTGACGCGTGCGGGTGTGGCGGTGCGGTTGGAAGATTACAATTAACTGTCCTTCGTGTGTTTCCTTAATCCATTTTAACAACGCAGCGATTTCCGTGGGATGATGGGCGTAGTCGGCTAGTACAAGTAAGTCCTGACGTTCAAAAAGAATGTCCTGACGACGGCGAATACCGCGCCACCGAGTCAGAGGCTCACTCGCAATCGCCCCAGTAATTAAATGAGTGACTGCTAAAGCCATCGTAGCATTGGCACGATTAAACGCACCTGTAACTGGGACACTGACTTCTGCTTTTTTAAATTCACCACCGAGTATGAGACGAGACTGACTAGAATTTGTACCTATCAGTTGTGCGGTGAAGTCACCCGTCTCGCCTACACGAATCACCCGGGCTTTTAATCCACGCGTCAATCGTTCGAGTCGTTCATTATTAGCGGGAATGACCACGGCAGTGGTTGTACGTTCAAACAAGGCACGGAAAACTCCTTCGAGCGCAGCTTCGTCCTTATAATAATCCGGGTGATCCCAATCTAAATTAACGGCGACGGTGATGTCGGGAGAAAAATGACTAATTGTGCCATCGCTTTCATCGACTTCGGCAACCACCCAAGGTGAATTTTGTGACGCATGAGCGGGGGCGAAGTTGGGGTCGCGGAAAAGTCCGCCCAAAACATATCCAAAATCAACTCCTGCGGTCGCGAGAGCAGAAATGATCAATCCGCACGTGGTGGTTTTGCCATGACTACCACAAACCGCGACAAATCTTTTGCCCACCACGCTCTCGGCCAATAATTCACCTCGACGGAGCACGCGGGTTTGATTTTTTTCTGCGAGTGCCAATGCGGCGTGACCAGGTTTTACGGCGCTGGAACGTCCAATTAAATTAGGTTTACGACCAGCGGCCCAAGGATCGCGCAGTAAGGGAATATCCGCATTCGATAAATGATTTTCCATCGGACTTCCCGTAGAGTCATCCCAACCGTACACTTCGTTACCCGACTCTTTTAAATAAATAGCTAAAGGTCCAACGCCCATGCCACAGGCCCCCAACATCCAAATCGAGTTTTTCATTTTTTCGCTCCTCCCTCTTGGGCCAGTCCAAGCACTTCTTTTAAAATTTCTTCCCAGTGATTATGAGCATCGGCACGAGCCAAGGCTTCTTTCATCGCTTGGAGTTTGCTGGGCTCATTGAGTAAACCGAAAACAACGTCGTTAAGTTTCTCGATATTCTTTTCCGCAA
>CAIMFE010000088.1 GCA_903840235.1 uncultured Opitutia bacterium
CAGCCAAGCTAAGAAACTAGACTGTGGGCGTTGATGTAAAACTACCCCGGGCATCTGTTTTAATTCCTTTTCAATTAAATCGAGATTGCCTCGTAAATATTCAATGCACGCCACACGCCATTCTTCACCGTGATCAAACGCGGCCTGTGTTGCAGCCAAGCCAAATACATTTTGGTCCAGCGAAAGGCCCTGTAAAATACGGCGGAACTTTGTCCGTAGTCCGGCATCAGCGATAATCGAAAAGCCGCAGGTGAGTCCGGCAATATTGTAGGTTTTACTCGCCGCCATTAAAGTCACCGTACGTGCGGCTGTATCTGTATTTAATGCCGCAAAGACCGTATGTTTTGCCGTTGGGTCTAAAATAAGATCGCAGTGAATTTCATCCGAACAGACCACGAGATTATATTTTTTAACAATCGCGGCAATGCGTTCTAACTCAGCACGGGTAAACACCCGAGCTAAGGGATTATACGGATTGCAGAGCAGTAAAATTTTTGAAGCAGATTGAGAGCAGGCTGCCTCTAATTTTTCCCAATCAAAGGTCCAATAACCGTCTACTAAAACCATCTCTAATTTTATAGAGGTGCGTTCAGAAATAGTGGGGGCGGTTAAAAATGGCGGATAGGCTGGAGTGGTCGTCA
This sequence comes from uncultured Opitutia bacterium, assembly GCA_903840235.1. Lineage (GTDB taxonomy): Bacteria > Verrucomicrobiota > Verrucomicrobiia > Opitutales > UBA953 > UBA953. The sequence goes on from CAIMFE010000088.1 coordinate 642, forward strand.
CCACTGTCTCACCAGGATTAGTCGTGCAACGGATAGCTCCATGAATACCTGGAACCAAGGAGGTCATAAACGTAATCCACTCCGGTTGGATTTCCCAACCGTGCCGACGACGCATATACTTTACGACGGAATTAAAAACTTCATCGCGCTGTGCCGGGTAGCCATAGACGCCGTGAGCGGCTCGCGCTTGTAATGCCTCAACCACTGCGGGCGGTGAGATAAAATCCATATCCGCAATCCAACTAGGAATGATATCACGTTGTGCATATTTGTGCCACTTGGTGCTGTCGGTTCCCGCGCGTTCCGGACAACTATCAAAATTGAAAGCCATACTAGGTATAACCTTGGATTGAACAGCGTAAGGGGCAAACGCAATTTCTAAGAATGTCATTTCTCGAAAATATAGATAGAGGGCTGATGGATGTCCTATTCCCGCGAGACTGCCTGGTAACGCAAAGGCCTATGGAAATTGAGCGACTCCGCTATCTCTCGCAGGCTGGACTGGACCGCTTAGAATGGATTCATGACCCACGCTGTACGGTCTGCGGGCATCCTTTTGACGGGTGGATTGAGGGCGAGCGAACCTGTCCCCATTGTTTAGAAATCCCACCCGCCTACGATCGAGCGCTTTGTGCATTTCGAGCCCGCGGATCGGCTCGGAATATTATTCATAAAATAAAATATCAACAAAGTCCCTGGCTGATTGAAGACCTCGTCACGGCCGCCTTAGATAATCCACAATTTCGGCGGCACTGCGCAGGATCTTTTTTAGTCCCCGTGCCCATGCATTCTCATAAAAAACGCGAGCGTCACTACAATCAGGCGGAACGCATTGCCCAAGCCCTCGTGCATCAAGCACCTGGGTGCACCTATATGAACGCACTTACAAAGATACTGCCGACGATTTCTCAGACAAAATTAGGGCGAACCGAACGCCGAACCAATGTTGCCAAGGCTTTCGCCTTAAACCCTAACATAAAATTAAATACGCATGCACGCTACGTGGTGGTGGATGATGTCCTCACCACGGGCGCCACCCTCCACGCCTGCGCTCATGTTCTACGAAAAGCGGGGATTAAAAATGTCGATGCCCTCGCCTTAGCTCACGGTTAAAACTGAATCTAAAACGACTCGAGAAACTTTCATTTCATTTAAAATGAATTCTTCCATGTCTTTAGCCAGCGGAGCTGAGAAAGTTCGGGTGAACTGGGGTGCTTTAAATTCAAGGCGGGAAGCGTGAAGTGCTTGGCGAGTAAATCCGCAATTCTTAG
>CAIMFE010000089.1 GCA_903840235.1 uncultured Opitutia bacterium
CATGTATGGAATTACAACCACACGTCGGTCTGATATTTATTTGTTTTATTACGACACCGCCATCGACAACACGGTTAATTTCTTTCTCAAACCCGAAGAGGTCGGCCAGCGGAATCGTCAAAAAATCATTGATTACAACCCTGAGAAAGACCACGGAAAAGTCGCCCACTTAAATCATAAAGGGGAATATTTCGTCAGTGTCGCCAAGGCTGCCTTAGAACGTGGCGACTTTGCAGAATTTGCTAAATATATTGGTACGGGCGCGAGTCTGACGCCGCGTAATGCGGAAGCTCAAAAACTCTGCGCCGACTTATACTTTGCGTTTGGCCGTTCCATTGACGCTTTTCAAATTTTAGAAGATTCCCTCGATTACGGATTAAATGATCCAGAAATTTTCAGAAATTACCTAACGCGCTGCTTCATGCTCGACCAAGATATCCGAGTAATCAACTGCGCTAAAAAATACCTGCCAAATAAAAAACTCAGCCCAGTTATTCGGGAAGACCTTAAACTAGCCGAAGCGCAGGCCAACTTTTTCCGCGGCAGTTACAGCGAGGCCTCCAAGTTAATTCGCGACTACACGCTCGAGACCAATCCTGAAGGATTCCTCTTACGCTGTCAGTTAATGTACGAATTAGGCGATAAGCCCGAGGCCATTAAGTTACTCAATACCGCCATTAAAAACTATCCTGGGGTCATGAGACTTCTGGAAATTAAGGCACGCTGGCTTAAAGATATGGGCAACCTCAAAGAAGCTCGGGACTGCTTAGACTTAATTATTATCAATAACCCAGAAAATTTTAGCCCTTACATTCAATCGCTGCACTTAACTACCGGTCCTGAAAACCTAGAAAAACGGAATAGTGAAATCGAAAAAATAATTAAGAAATACGGTAAGAGTGAACAGGCGATGCTCGAGTTAGCACAGTACGCCAATGATAACTATGATGCAAAACTCACCGCTCGCTTGCTCACCCTCGCCGAGCAAAACCGATTCCCTAGTCGTACCAAATTCGCCCTCACCCACGCTGAGTGTCTGATTAATGCTGGCCGCCCGCATGATGGGATTTTACTGATCGATGAACTCTTGTCTCAAATCGAACGCGAGCAGTGGCTGGCCGATACGAAAATCGCGCTCGATGCTTTAAAATGTATCGCTTACTTTGCCGATGATCAGCCAGAAATTGGCTTAATTAATTTAACGCGCCTACTGGAGAATCGACGCATTCCGCCCCAACTCCTCATCGCCACCGGAAAAAAATTAATTCAGGCTAAGCGATTCGTCGAAGCCAATAACATGCTCATTCAAGCACACTTAATGAATGAGAACAACCAGCCCCTGCTTTTACAGATTGTGAAGCTGAAGATTGAGCACCCGGAAATTGCTAACGATGTCGAAGTCTATATCCGTCGACTCATGGATACACGTCGCCCTCCGCGTGACGTTCTCATCTCCGCCCTCAATTGCGTATCTTCCGACACCTATCTCTTCTCTAATAACCGCGAAAAACTTCAGCTCGATATCGAGAAAATGATTAATCAGTAAGCGTTAGTTTCGATTCGTTAAATCGAGATTCTTAAACATCCCGAGACAGTCACCACTGGGCAGCCAGAGTCCGCGGGTTGAAACTCGTGTGAGTAAACTTTCGATTTCGGATGTAGATAATAAGACTCCAACCGTGGTCAACGCCTCCGCTTCTAAGGCTGTATTCGCCACCGCACGAATGGCTTCCTGACTCAAGGGCGCTGCGAGACCCGTCAGTGGATTCACCAAACAAGACTTCATTGAGTTATTAGGCTTACTCGCAAGTGCCGTACGACATAATTTAAGCTCGAGGGTGTGACCTAGGCCCACACGCCAACCTCGAGCTTCTCCTGGAGGATCCAACGCTAAAACGACGTTACTTCCGGCACCTAAAATCGCACGGTGAATACCCCAATTACTTTCTAGCATTTCTGCCATACGATCACAGGCATACCCGTGAATGATTCCGCTTAAATCAATACTGCTTCCGCCATGTTGGCGCGTGAGTTCATTACCCTCTAGGGAAAATTTTCCTGTTTTATAGTTCTGAAATATCTTTTCCCAAACGGCATCGTCAGGATTAAATTCATCGGAACCGCGCTCGGTCCAATAACGAAAGAGATTTCCGGCTGATACATCAAAAGCCCCCGCGGTTTCTTCTTTAAAGGCTTCAGTGAACTTCCAAAGAGTACAAAAATCTTCGCTGACCGAAATCATTTCACCTTCAGGCAATTGATTAATCAGCGCAAGGGCTCCACCAGACCCAACTCCATTTAAATCCGAGTCTAAACGATCGAGTGTAAAGAAGACCGACTCAGCCGCGCGTTCGGCGAAGGCATAATCCTCATCCGCAATGCGAATCCAGAATCGTGTGCCCAGTGCTTGATGACTAAAATTATGAATCAGACCTGAATCACTCATCACACCCGGTTACGCCTTAAAGAAATTTTCGAAAGTAGTTTTGGTTTCTAACGGCACGAGTGCCGCGGACATCGGCCCCTGCTCTTCACGCCAAGCGTAAACCGTCGTCAATGCGCCGTTGGCTACTTCTTTCTCTCCAACCTTGGCCTTAAAATTCCAAACAAGCTTTTTATCTCCTAACTCGCGAGGCGATAATTCAATCACCACTAAATCTTCGCGATAAATCGGGGCGAGATAATCGCACTCCACGCGCACCCGAGGAAAACCGGTTAACTTATTTCCGTCGGATTTAAGAAACGGTAATTTTAGTTGTCGGTACAAGGCCTCTTCGGTGGCTTCGACCCAGAAAAAGATGGTCGAGAAATGGATAATGCCCGCGGCATCGGTATCCGAAAAATTCGCACGGTACTCTGCCTTAAATATCGCCATGGCTTCATCCAAACCATCTTCAGCCGGGGTGCAACCGCCAAGCCTAATTGGGTCGCTGACCCGACTTCAGCCAGCTTACGGATACTGAATTGCCACCCGAGGCCTCCACACAGGCCTTTAATAGGCCCTGTGGGGGCTGCTGAATAGAGAATAGATAGAGTTTAGGTCCGTGACCTGTAGCCCCTTTTTTGAAGGCGTCTATCCACTTACTCTGCCACGGTTTAACGGGCATGGCCGTTCCGACCTTATGATAATTACTATCAGAATAAATCAAG
>CAIMFE010000090.1 GCA_903840235.1 uncultured Opitutia bacterium
AGTGAAACGAAAGTGATTTTGGAAAAGGCGTAGGACCACGGACGCAGACCGGTCATGCGTTCTTTCTCATACAAGGTGCGTTCCGCAGAGATTTCTCGTCCCCCATTATTCGCGCCCATCAAGGTAAGGAGAATCACCTGGAACATCACTAAGCCAGCGGCGAGACTGGCCACTTGCGCGTTAGAAATTTGCACCTGCAGGGCGTGCTGAATGTCCTGCATCGACGCCACATTGCGATCCATCGGAATTTTGAAAATATCCCACGTGCCTTCGATATTAAAAATAATAATTAATAACGGAAATCCGAAGGTGATAGCTAAGGTCAGTCCAAGATATCCGGTATCACGGAAAAATAATTTAAACCGACGGGATAATAAGGTGAGAAATTGCGAAACACCGTCCGGAATTGTTAAAGCAGAAGGCACCATGTTTTCGGGTGAATTCTTCTTCACTTGAGCACTAGCTTGATCAAAAGCAGATGGATTTTCGGACTGATAAATGGTCCAGCGATTTCTCCAATACTCTAAATTCTGGGCATTAAGTACTTCATAAAGTCTCAAGCCATCGGGAATCTCAAAATAAGTTAAGAGCGAAGCAGGCGAACCTTGGAAGATGACGTCACCTTGATAAACCACCGTGACCCAATCGAATTGATTGAGTTTTCCTAAATTGTGAATGATGCAAACGAAACTCTTACCGCGCGATTCTACTAATTGACGAAGCAGCGCGAGGATTTGGTCTTCCGATTGCGGATCGAGGCCTGAGGTCACTTCATCGCAAACCATGCATGCGGGATCGAGAGTGAGTTCTAAGCCCAAGGAAAGTCTTCGGAGCTGACCGCCCGAGAGTGAGGAGACGCGTTTGTCTTGGTGAACGGCGAGACCCGTGACATCGAGAACCGAGGATAGACGTCGTTGTCTCTCTGCTAAATCAGGAACGGCCAACTCAAGCGCGTAGAGTAGAGACTCTTTAACCGTGAGTTGCGGTTGGGCTGTGGTAAATTGCGGAGCGAAGCCGACTTTGCCGATCAGGTCTTCGGTGCAGCGGATTACCTCATTATTTAAATAGGCTTCACCGGTGGATGGTAAAATCCCTAAAATTGCCTTCATGAGTGTGGTTTTTCCACAGCCTGAGGGTCCAATCACTGCGTTTAATCCGTTGGGCAAAAAGCGAGCTGTGGCGTGGTCTAAAATAACGGGACCACCAGGACCAGCCTGCACAGTTAGATTTTGGCAACTCAGCATCGGGTTGTAATCTTGCCTCGGAACCGACCCGCGTAAAGAATTAAGACTATGAGAAAATTTCTATTTATCGCAACAGCTCTGGCGATTCTCAGTTCCGCCCCTCAGGCCTCGGCCTTTACCATGAAGAAAAAGGCTGTGCCCAACGGCGGCATCTTTGGTATCGAAGTTTCGGGCACTGACTTATCGTTCTATGGACGTGCCGATCGCGTGATTTCCGTATCGTTCCAAGAGTATACCACGGGAACGTTTATCGTTTCAGAAGTCGTGATCGATATGGCGAACTCCAATCAACAACTTCGCATCTACAATACACGCACGCCTGGGTCGGCCGATGTTGCTGATCGCACCAATCGTGCGAGCGCGGCCAATTCTGCTGACGCATCCAAGTTACCGATCCCGAGCCAACTCTCGGCCCTCGAATCAAAGGTCACTAACTTAGCCACTAGCCCCGCTGCTGGATTAGTCGTCAAGACCTACCCTTCTACCACCCACGCAAAAACCGTTGAGATGGCCGTCAGTTCAAAAGCTGAACTATTAAAATTTTATATAACCTTCAAGGGACAGCTCTGTAGTCCGACAGTCCCAACACCTGCAGGCAGCACAACTGACACCATTGATCTAGCCAAAGAACCTACGATTAATCAAATTGGTGGTACCATCTTCATCATACAATAAATAAGGGCTTAAAAGCCTTCTATTGTTACTTTAATTCAATTTTGATAACTCCGGCTTGACCGTCCCCAGTGTAACGGCTTGCCTTCGTTTTTAACTCTATGGCAACCCTTCCTGTAAATCGTATCAAAAAGAAGAATATTATGAGCTACAATGGTGAGCTCTGTATCGTTCTCGAATGTCTCGTTCGCACCCCTCCGAACAACGCTTCCTACGTTCAAATGGAACTGCGCTCCATCAAAACCGGCGCCAAAATCCCTGTACGTTGCGGCATTGGAGTCAGTTTCGAAGTTTTTGAAAATTCTAACAAGTCCCTCGAGCTTTCCTACCAAGCTGACGGCAGCTATGTTTTCTCAGACCCTAACACCTTCGAAGAGTTTTACATTTCTGAATCCTCCCTCGAAGACTCGAAAGAGTTCCTCATCCCTGGAACTTCCTACATGGTGCTCTTCGTTGAGGACCGTCCAATCACTGTCGACCTTCCTCCATCGGTAACCGTTAAGGTCCTTGAAGCTCCTCCCGCCGTTAAAGGTGATACGGCTGGTAACGTTCAAAAGACCGTGGTCTGTGAAAACGGACTCAACGTGAACGTCCCCCTCTTTATCAAAGAAGGCGAAATGATCAAGGTCAGCACCGAGAACAAAGAATACCTAGGTCGCGCGTAAGACTGGATTTAGCCAACTTATCAGAAAGAACCCCGAAGATCGGGGTTCTTTCGTTTAAACTGATAAGGCCAAAACCTGGGACCTAAAATTATCTGTAGTCCGACCAGGATTCGAACCTGGACAAGGAAAACCAAAATTTCCTGTGCTACCGTTACACCATCGGACTGCAGACCCGCACTAAAGTGCTTTTGGGGGTAGAAAGTCAAGCGTGACAAGGCGAGATTGACGAGAACGGCTCTCTCGTACATCTCCCCTATATGCCCGCAACTTCCCCAAACCAGCCGAAGTATCGCCGAGTAGTCCTCAAGATTAGCGGGGAGGCCCTTCGTAACGACCAAACCGGACAGACTATCGACAGCGA
>CAIMFE010000091.1 GCA_903840235.1 uncultured Opitutia bacterium
CTGGGAGCCGCCGGATGACTTTGCGGAGGAGCGCACGCCACCGCCTGGACCGGTTGATTTCACGAGGGAATCTTGCCAAGTGCCGCGGGGACTACGCAGACCGCGACCTTTGACAATGGCGGCGTATTTTTTGGAAACTCTGGAATCCGCAAATAACTCCTTAACCGCATCGGCCAATTTTTCATCGAGACATAAAAGTAAAACTCCGCTTGTGGGTGAATCGAGACGGTTAAGGAGATAAACTTTTTTCACGCCACCTTTACCGTCACGAATGTGAAAAGCCTCTTCGGCTAAGGAATAATTACTATCGATGAGGACCGTTTCTTTTTCTTTTTTTTCGCTCGAATTAGGATGGGCCAAAACACCTGCAGGTTTTTCGACAGCCAGCAATCCAGCTGGGTGAGTTTCTAAAATCTTCACACCAGAGGCAAAGGGAATCCAATCCAGTGTAGTCATAGGTTTAAAGGTAGTGAAACGTGATAGTCACCGTCTGCTCATTCCCAAAAAGGGCAACCATATCTTCGCGCCAGTGATCGAAGGGGGCCGGAGCCATGACCGCGTCTTTGCAAGCAAATGCCATCACCTGGGGGACATCACTGTGAAGGATTTCTGCATTCACGACGCTACCATCGCGACAGAGATTAAAACGTACCACCACACTACCGCGCGAAACTGATTCAAAGCGCGCCCGATCAATCAGTGCCCACCAGCTGGACTGAATCGCCTCCATCATCCGTTGAGAATAATCACCATAATTACTGAACTTGGCATCAACCGCGATGGCCCCCGCTCGATTCACACCGACATTATTCTTGAGCAGAATACCCATCGTACCCGAAGGAATTGTGGCACGCGGGCGCTCGGGAATTGATTCACTTTGAGTGGATTTTTTTGCCTCTGCTAAATTCTTCTTTGGTAAATTTCCGTTAAGTGCAACGGTGGGAGTTCCAGCACTCTGTGAAGCATCCGATAAATCGCTCTCTTCAATCGCTCGTGGCTTACCTTGAGAGACTTTAATCGCATCCGCGCGCTCCCCTGCCGATCGCGGCAATGAAGAAGTAGTTTTAATCTTTTCGGGAATGGGCTGCGCGGCGCTTTGATTTTTCGCCGCGATGTAATCAGATTTATCTGGGATGGTGCGATTAGCCTGAACATTCACTTCAGCCAAACGCATCGATGGCGGTAAGCGATTTTCGGGCACCACGACTGGAGCAACCTGGACTTCAACCGGATGAAGGGTGATTAAGCGCTGAGTAAATACTGAGGGAATAACGAGCCAGAGTGTGAGGTGTAAAATAACGGTAATCACAAATGCGATTACTGACGGAACGACCTCTGTGTATCGTTGATTCAACACGCTAATAACCTAATTACGAAAGCACAGACCGCAAGAACGACTCACGAGCGCTTCCACTGATTTTCCAAACCCAATGCTTTGATTCTTTGGACAACAAATTCAATCGGCAGCCCCATAATCGTTGAAATCGGTTCTTGGTAAGCATCGATGATTAATTCTTTGCCCTGTTGAATGCCATACGCACCCGCTTTATCCAGAGTGTTAGTAACTGATTGATATTGCGTGATCACATCATCTCCAAAGGGCTTAAAACGAACCCAGGCAGTGATGTCGTGACACTCGTGAATGTTTAAAGGCGGGTAAATAAAACAAACGCCCGTGTGCACGGTATGTTCGCGTCCGGATAAGCTTCGAAGCATTTCGCGTGATTCCTCTAAGTTCGCGGGCTTATTCAAAACGCGGTCACCCAATGCTACCGTGGTATCCGCACCTAAAATAAATGCGTGCGGATGTAGTTTGGAAACGGCATCCGCTTTGATGCGTGCATTATGCAAAACCATATCACGAGGATTGCTGGTCGGATCCTCGTGTTCAGTGACCTTGGAGACTACGATTTTATGAGGAATGCCAGCTTCGTTCAGTAATTCAGTGCGACGCGGTGAACCCGAAGCTAGAATAAACTGAATCGGCTCGCTCACTCGCGCTTAGTGGTGACTTGGTTTCCAACGCACCACACGGTCGGCCAAGTATTTCACGTAAATATCTTGATCATTCAAACAAGGAATCTGTTCAAACGATTCGCCACCCGCGTGCATGAAATCCTCTTTACCCTCTTCGCAAATTTCTTCGATGGTTTCTAGGCAATCGGCGGTGAAAGCTGGGCACATGACGAGAAGTTTTTTCACACCTTCGTTAGGCAAAGCTTCTAATCTTTCATCCGTGTAAGGTGGGACCCATTTTTCTGGCCCGAAACGAGATTGGAATGCGACTTCGACTTGTTCAGGACGCAGACCGGCAGCTGCGGTGAAGAGACGCGTGGTTTCGACGCACTGATGTTTATAGCAGGTCGCGTGGCAAGGGCTGGCGACGGCACAGCAATTAGGGACCTTGGTGCAATGAGCTTTAGACGGATCGCCTTTACGC
>CAIMFE010000092.1 GCA_903840235.1 uncultured Opitutia bacterium
CTTTTTACGTAAGTTCTTAGCCTTAACACGGGTAGATTCGTTGATGACGGCACGGGCACGATTAGAACGAGAAAGCAACTTAACTAAGCGGCGAGTGAGCTCGTTTTTGGATAGGGCAGCGACTTCTTTCTCGATACTCTTGGAGCGATCAGAGAATTCTTCATCCCAGGCTTGGTGCGCGGCATTGCGCGCTCGCTCCAGTGCGGCACGCACAAATTGTTCTTTGGAGTTAAAATCCGATGGGTTGAGGTCTATCTTCATGTTGTTATAATTAATACAAGTTATTATAATTTTTGATAAGTCAAACATCAGATGATGATTAATTTACCTTAAGCAATACACATTAGAATATGAATATGTTCTGTATGATTACAAGCAAATCGCCGAAAGGTACCCTGAAATGACTCTAAATGATACGAAATCTACCTTTTGCTCCATTCAAGCATGCGTTGCAGAGGAATTTCTGCCGCTGCACGAATTTTTTCATCTAAAATAATTTCAGGCTTTCCGCTGATTAAACAGTCACGAACCTTTTCTAAAGTGTTCATTTTCATGAAGCGACAGTCGTTGCACGAACAACGATCCGTCGGTGCGGCGATAAAAGTCTTGTGGGGAACCTCTCGGCGTAATCGATGAATCATGCCAGATTCCGTAGTAATAATAAGGGTGTCGGCGGTTTGTTTTTTGCACCAATCTACCATGAGTTCGGTCGAACAAACCATGTCCGCAATATCCCGAACCGCTTCGGTGCATTCCGGATGCGCCACCACGGGTGCATGCGGGTGCTCGGCCTTGGCACGAAGTAAAGCAGCAGGTGTAAACTGAACGTGAGCGTAACAATTCCCCGGCCACAATTGCATGGCGCGACCGGTTTTACTGGAGACCCAGCTTCCTAAATTTTGATCAGGTACAAAAAGAATCGGACGGTCCGCAGGAACTTGTTCCACAATTTTACTCGCATTACCACTCGTCACAATCACATCGCTCAACGCTTTAACGGCTGCACTGCAATTAATGTAAGCGACAACATAAAGATTGGGTTGTGCTGCTTTAATCGCCGCTAGTTTTTCTGCCGAACAAGAATCTGCTAAGGAGCAGCCCGCATCCATATCGGGTAATAAAACGCGTCGGGTTGGATTCACGATTTTGGCTGTTTCGGCCATAAAATGCACACCGCAGAACACGATGGTCGAATTTTTAGCAGCCGCTGCTTTGTAGGCTAGACCTAAGGAATCACCCACATAATCAGCCACAATCTGAATGTCCTCACACTGATAATTATGCGCAAGGATGATGGCGTCTTTTTCTTTTTTTAACTTCAGGACTTCACGTTGTAAGTCGGTTTGTACACTACCGCCCTGAGGGAGTGGGGGGAAGACGCTGCCGGTGGGAAAGGATTTCATGAGCGAGAAGATTTTCTTTTTTGGCAAGATTCGCAGAGTGCGTTCACTTGGAGTTTTTGGGAAATAGGTTTCATGCCATGCTTAGCAGCAACCGCTTTACCATACCACTCCATAAAGGGTGCTTCGACTTCTAAAATAGTATCGCAGCTTTCGCAGATTAATTGTGCACGAAAATTAGCGCCGCCGGTTTCGGTTAAATAATATTTGTGATCGCGACCGACATCGACTTCGCGAATGACATTACTTCCGATGAGTAAGGGAAGGGCGCGATAAATTGTGGCTCGCGAAACCGTCCGATCAATCGCTCGAGATTTTTTTAATAATTCCTCGGCGGTGTAGTGACCCGCCAGGCTTCGAGCCGCATCAAAAACTGCCATTCTCTGACGGGTCCCGCGCAAGCCCTTATCGGCAATGTAAGCCCGGAAGGCGTTAGATTGCTCGGCGGAATCGCTGGCAGGGGACTTAGGCATGCTGATTTGAGACACTTTTGATACTAAAAGCCGATTCGTCAACATGGGACGATTCATTGACATAAGGCTTGAGGTATCGTTGATTTAACCCCTTTTTCATTAAGAAAGAACATTCCTATGTTCCACAATACGGACGATTTACGCATTCGCAGCCGCCTCCCTTTGCTGCCCCCCGCAACCTTATTACAGGAATTGCGCCCGACGGAACATGCCAGCGAGGTAGTGGCTAGCGCCCGCAAAGATGTCTCCTCAATTTTATCGGGCAAGGACGACCGCCTGCTCGTGATTGTCGGACCTTGCTCCGTGCACGACCCTAAGGCCGCTATGCAGTACGCCGAGCTTCTACTTAAAGAAGCCAAGAAGCATAGCAAAGAACTCTTAATCGTGATGCGTGTTTATTTCGAAAAACCACGCACCACTGTCGGCTGGAAGGGTTTAATCAACGACCCCGAAATCGATGGTTCATTCAAAATCAATGACGGCCTTCGCTTAGGTCGCAGAGTTTTATCCGATATCGCGAATCTCGGCCTGGCTTCAGCGAGCGAGTTTCTCGATCCGATCACTCCACAGTACTTAGCTGACTTAGTTGCTTACGGTGCCATCGGCGCTCGCACGACCGAAAGTCAAATCCACCGTGAGTTGGCCTCAGGTCTTTCGATGCCTGTTGGATTTAAAAACGGAACCGATGGTTCTATTCAGGTCGCCGTCGACGCCTGTCTGTCCGCTCGCTCATCTCACTGGTTCCCATCCGTCACCAAAGAGGGTGCTGTCGCTATTTTTGAAACTTCAGGAAACCCCGATGCCCACGTGATTTTACGCGGCGGCTCACGCACGGGCCCGAACTACGGTTCCGAATTTGTGACCGATGCGGAAACACGCCTGCAGAAGGCTGGAATCACTACACGTATCGTCATCGATTGCTC
>CAIMFE010000093.1 GCA_903840235.1 uncultured Opitutia bacterium
CAATTATGACTTATATTATGTATCTTTCTGTCATTCAACATTTTATGTAAATTAAGCAGGGTTTCTAACGGGGATTAGGAATTACAAGTTCTCTCAATTATTATGGTGGGAGAATTAAAATGAGGTGGTTAGGGTAGTTTCGTATGTCACCCCGCTTCATTACCTCGCTGAGCTTAATTCTCCTCGGCTCATTTATCAACGTCTGCGCCGTCGAAGAAACCAAAGCGTCCAGCAACCTCAGCGTCATGGCATTCAACGTCGAAAATCTTTTCGATCTCGATGACAAGTCCATCTACGCGGACTTCCCCGTAACGAACACCACCGAGCATCACTGGACTCCAGAAAAATTAGCCGGCAAGTTGCAGCGTCTCGCCGAAGTGTTGCGCACCGCGGAAGACGGCAAGGGTCCCAGCATCCTCATCATCGATGAACTCGAAGCCGATCACTCTCCTGAATCAACCATCAGCGTCAGCGATTTCCTCGCTGCCCAAAAAGATAAGAACTATAAAGATATTTTAAAGAACGACCTCTCCAATGAACTGCGCGGCATGCCGATCGAAGCGTGGTTAGTCAAAGCACTCGAAGACGAAGGCATTAAGGGTTATCAAGTCGTGTTGGGCGATGTGTTCGATCTCAGCAAAGAGGCGATTCACTGTGCTATTCTCACACGTCTACCCATTAAGAGCACCAAACAACTCCGGGTTGATGGCGCACGTACAATCGTGGAAGCCGAAATTGAAGTCGCGGGCGAGAGCGTTTATGTTTACGCGAATCACTGGAAGAGTGGCGCGGGTGATGCGGGTTTAGAAAAAACTCGAATTCAAAATGCTGGCGTACTGCGCAAACGTCTCGACGAAATTTTTAAAACTAACCCCGACGCGAATGTCATTATTGGTGGAGATTTAAACGCTCACTACAATCAACTTCAGCGTTATCCCAAAATGGGACGTACTGGAGTTCAAGATGTCCTCGGCTCACAAGGTAATATCGAAAAATTTACCTCCATGAATAACAACGGAGCTGTGCTTTATAATTTGTGGTACGATGTCGAACCCAGCCAACGTCACTCCGACACTTTCCAAGGTGAATGGGGCACACTCATGCAGATCATTATTTCTAAGGGTCTCGCGAACGGTTCTGGTGTTGATTACATCGGTGGCAGTTTTGGTGCCGTCATCATTGATGGATTAAATGCTAAATCACAGGCTCGTCTGCCTAATCCTGTTACCCTTTACGGACCTGGCGCTGGTGTCAGCGACCACTTCCCTGTGATGGCTACGTTCACGGTTTATGATAAAGACAGTAAAGGAGCTGCTCCTTTAAAGCGTGCTGAGATTAGTCCTAGTGAAGCGCTCGTCGAAGTTCCCGGCCCCATCGATCGCTCGAAACTTCCACGTGCAAGCTCACTCGAAAAAATGTCCGCAGAACAAGTCGCCAACTCCATCAACGATTTATTCGTGATTGACGGTACCTTCCTCGGCGGCGGTAAGAAAACCTCAGCCGTAAAAGTCGGTGAGAAAACTTATAACCTCTACCTCTCTAATCCTAAAGTCGCCCAGTCCATTAAATCGGTCGCCAAGGGTACTGCGGTCCAGTGGGTCGGCATTCTGCACTTCCATAAGAATGAGTTAGAGTTCGAGATTAATAATACGAACTTCCTTCTCCCTCGCTAAGTTCAAAATCACTGAGCCAAAAAGAAACCCGCCGAGTTGGCGGGTTTTTCTTTGCACAAGCAGAAGAGATTTTACTTCTTCGCTTTAGATTTTTTGTCCGATTTCTCAGACTTGTCGCTGCGAGATTGCTTACGAGGCTTTTTGTCGCGCTCAGGACGATCGGACTCTTCGGCAACTTCCTTAATCTCTTCGATTGGATTTTCCGAGATTACTTCAAACTCCTGTTCGATGGTGACGTCGGCATGGAGGCGAATGGTCGATACGTGTTTACCAAGTAATTTGACAGGCCCTTGGCCGAGGTGGATGCGCCTACGCTCCACCTCGATACCATGTTCGGCGAGCTTAGCAGCGATTTCAGCAGTGCTGATCGCGCCAAACATCTTGCCTCCTTCACCGGTCTTCACGGCAAAGGTTAATTTCACCGCAGCTAACTTAGCAGCCAAGGTAGTGGCTACTTCGAGGTCGCGGGCCTCGCGTACGGTGCGAGCTTGTTTCAAAGACTCGATGTACTTAGTGTTAGCGCGATTAACGGGGAGAGCAATGCCTTGTAAGAACAAGAAATTGCGTGCGTAGCCCGCGCGGACGCGGACTTGCTCGCCTTCGGCGCCAAGGCCGTCGACGGGCTTAATGAGTAAAACTTCGGTGTATGCCATAGGTGTGGTCGGGTTTAATTGTGATTATAAAAAATTAGAATGGTACGTCGTCGCCACCATCAGGTGCAGACGGTGCGGGGCTATCATTACCACCGCGAGAGCGAGGGGCAGATCCGCCTTCTTCGCCGCCTTGGGGTTTGCCACCTAAGAAAGTAAAGTTTTCTAAAACCACGCCGAGACGCGAACGCTTCTCGCCGGATTTTTTGTCTTCCCACTGATCGAGTTTGAGACGGCCTTCGACTAAGATGCCGGATCCTTTGCCACAATATTTGGCAATCACTTCAGCCTGTTTACCGTAGCTCTCGATGTCTACGTAAGTCACTTCTTCGCGCTTCTCACCTTCTTTGGTGGTGTAGGCACGATTCACGGCGAGGGAGAACTTCGTCAACGCTTGGCCTGAAGGCAAAGCTTTGGCTTCAGGGTCGCGGGTCATATTGCCTGCGAGAATAACGCGATTGTAGGACGAAGCCATGGGGAGAGTTTAGTTAAAAATTATTTTACAGATTGAACCATGATGCGGTCCACCGTGCGATCGAGACGAAGTTTTTCGGCGAAAGCAGCAGGCGCAGTGACTGGACCTTCAAATTTGATTTGGACGTAGAGACCGCTGAGGAACTTGCGGTCGACAGCGCGGCTGAATTCACGTTGGCCGAGATTTTCGACTTCGGATACCTTACAGTCGATGGACTTGAGGATTTCTTTTAAACGATCAATCGCGACATCAGGAGCCTCGGCGGACCCGCGGAGGTCGAGAATAAGGCTGACGGTGTAGTGGCGTCGGCGTGTGGTGGCTGTAGTCATAGTGAATGGTTTTTTCGGTTGGTAAAGTTTTGGGCGGCCGG
>CAIMFE010000094.1 GCA_903840235.1 uncultured Opitutia bacterium
CCGCAATTCGGATAGGCTGCTACGGTGACTTCGCGGTGGCGACTGAAGGCACGACCGATCCAACTTCTTTCGCCGGAGGGTGCGGCTACCCAAACGTGGAATCCTTGTTTAACGCAGGAGCGAACTAGATTTTGAAAAAAAGCAGCGCCGATGCCGTCATCATTGGTAACAAGAACCGTGGGAGCTGAAATCATGAGCCGAAGAGTGGTAATACTTGGCTCCCGAGCAATGCGGAAGGCAAAGATTATTTCACTGAAACCTTCGTACCCAGTTCCGCAATCTGATCTCGCAAAGCCGCCGCCGTTTTGAAATCTTCATTTTTGACCGCTTCTGCCAGTTCGGTTTTCGCTTTTTGCAGGCGATTTTTTAAATCGGTTTCAGAGGGTTGCGGACGTCGACCCGAGTGCGAGATACCTGGCTGAATTCGTGAAAGCGTGGGCAGGATGTCCTGCGTGTGGGCCTCGTAGCATTGAGGGCAGCCGATACGGTGGGTGCGCTCGAAATCCGCCCAACGGAAGCCACAGGACGGGCAGGAGCCGTGGATTTTGGGCATAGGTATATCGAGCTTAATACCTAAGATTTGAGAGGGTAGGCTACCAGCTAAGGGGGAGGTCATGGCACAAGGGCAGTGAGCACAGCAGGTATAAGTCATAGCCTTTCCGCCCGCCACTAAAGTAATGAAAAGCGTGGAGGGTTTTTTGCATTGGGTGCAAATGGGAGGGCTGGCTTCCATGCTTAAGACTATAGAACTTTTTGATTCTAATACAAGCCGGAGGCTTTCTTTTCGGTTGAAGCCAAGCCAAGTCCGTATTGCCTAGACTACGATGTATTTAACCTTTCTTCCTGCGATACTCGCCGACACTGAAAAAGGCGCGATCTGGTATTTCAAACAAATGGATAGTGCCGGCCTCGCGGTGGCAGGCGTTCTGGTAATTTGTTCTTTTATTGGTTGGGGTGCGATGATTCAAAAATGGTCCGACGTGCAAGAACTTCGTCGTCGCAATCACGGTTTTGATCGTCGCCTGCGTGACCAGAATTCTGTCGTCGCTCTGAATTTTCCCGGAGGCACTAATCTTTCACCTTATGAATATTTAGTAGCGGAAGCGATTTCTGCCGTACAAAGACACAAAGGTCGTTTGGTAAAACAATCCGATGTTCGGATGTGCATGGGTCACGTGGAAAACGCACTGCAACGTGCCGTGTCGCGTACGATGGTAAAGTACGAAGACAAAATGGTTCTGCTGAGTTCACTCGTTTCCGGCGGTCCATTCCTAGGTCTGCTCGGAACCGTTTGGGGCGTGATGGTGACGTTCGGTGCGCTTACGGAAAAAGCGAGTATTGCTCAATTAGCACCAGGTGTTTGCGGTGCATTGGTTACGACGACTCTTGGCTTGTTGGTCGCTATCCCTGCAACTTTTGGATATAATTATTTGTTAACGCAGGTGAAAATCATGTCCACCGAGTTAGAAAACTTTGCGAGTACTTTAGCGGATCGCATTGAGTTAGAACTCGAAGGCGAAGCGCGGGCGAATTTCGAACAACTACAAGAACGCGAAGCCTTGCGTCGCGCAGCTCAAGCGGCTCAGGGTCCAGCAGCGAGCACCCCAATACCTTCACCCGTTACACCTACCGAATCACCAAGTCAGACATCGGCACTTCCTGGTTGGGAGGATGCCCAGTAGTTCATGGCACGCTCTTTTTCTAAGCCCCATCGGTTGCATGTGATGAACGAGTTAAACGTCACACCCATGCTGGATTTGTGTTTCTGTTTACTGATTATTTTTATGATTTCGACGCCGGTATTGGAGCAAACTACGGCCGTTAATTTACCCAAAGCAGAAAAAGGTTCGGGTAAACCTGCGGATGCTAAACAACAATATCGTTTCGTATCCATTGGTCGCGATGGCTCATTTACCATGGGCGGAAAAGCCTTAACCAAATCTCAATTAGAGAGTGAGTTTGCATTGATTGCTGCGATGGCGGACTCCGCGCAGCCCATCGTTCGTATTCGTGGTGATGCTACTTTGCCGTACCAAAAAATTATTGATGTCATGTCTTTGGCAAAGGCCAAAGGTCTAACCAAAGTAGGTTTAGACACAGAAATTCGTTAACCATGGCAAGTGAGAGCAAAGGAGTCATTGGTTCCATCGCTGTTCACCTTGGTATTATCGCCGTTCTGGTGGGTGCGTCGTGGTACGCGTCTCGACAGTCAGGAAAGTCCCTCGAACCCGTGGATCCACTCTTGGTTGATTTAAACGGCATTCCGGGACGACGTCCGGGTGAGGTCGGCAAGGCGGATGGCGTTGCTCAAGGACAAGAAACGGGAACGAGAAAAGGCGTATCGATGGTAAAAATGAAAAAATTTGATTTTGAAAAAAACACCGAAGAGCCTGCCGCCAAAACAGAATCGAGTCGTTCTCAGTCTTCGAAAAAAGCTACCAGTAAAAGTACTTCGAAAACAACTTTGAGTGAGTTTAATAATGCTAAAGGCGGAAAAGGAACCTCCACCAAGGTAGCGGGAATTAGTGGAGTGTCGGTTAAAGCCGGACGGAACTACGGTAAAGGCGATAACGGAGGCGAGGGCGGTAGTGCGAGTGAACTCCAAATTTATGCAGGCGAAGTTAAGGCACGCTTTCAATCAGCTCTGACTAGTCTCGCCTCTGCTGAGGTCGATTTAGGTTCCGGAAATTGCGGCGTTGTTTTGCGAGTCGACGCGGGCGGGAATGTAAATTTCGCGAGTTGGATTAATAAGCCTAAAAATTCACAAATCGCTACGCTGGTTAAACAAGCGGTTGCGCAAATCGGTAATTGTGGAAGTCCTCCGGGGAAGAAGTCTTTCCAGATCGATTTAACCAGCGTTACTCTGAGCGATTTTTAATTTAGCGAACTTCTAAAACAATCTGCACTTCCACGGCCGCGCCGAGAGGCAGACCATTGACGGAGACGGCAGCGCGGGCGTGTTTGCCGGCATCGCCAAATACTCTTAATAAGAACTCCGAGGCACCATTCAGTACTTTGGGGCTGTCACTAAAGCCGTCGATGCCATTGACGAAGCCATTGACCATGACAACGCGGACAACGGCGTCGAGCGATCCGAGGGCAGCTTTGGCATTCGCCAGGGCATTGAGGGTGCAAAGTTGGGCCGCTTCCGCCGCTTGCACTAAATTGATTTCTTGGCCGACCTTGCCACCGTACACAATTTTCCCATCACGCATCGGCAGAGTTCCCGCTAAGTAAAGCAAGTTGCCCGTCCGAACGGCGGGAACATAGGCACCCGCGGCGGCAGGTGGCTGAGGTAAGGTCAGTCCGAGTTCTTGAATGTTTTTTTCAGGATTCATAAAATTACCAATAGTTAGGCCAGTTACTTTCACGAGACATATTGTGATAAAATAACGCTAAAAGTATAATGATGAGGGCACCAGCAGTCGTGGGGCAGATGAGAAAAAACCAGGTGGGGTTGGTGAGAAAGACGACAATGGAATTGGAGGTGGCAGGGGGATGGACAAGGCGAAGCAATTTCATGAACAGCACGGTTAATCCTACGGCGATACCCAGACTCCACCACTGCGGCCCAATAAACTTTAAACATAATAAACCCATGGTTGCTCCGATGATATGGGCACCAAGGACATTGCGAGGTTGGGCAAAAGGGGAATCGGGATAAACGAAAACAATAAAACAGGTAGCACCAAAGGTTCCGAGTAGGACCAAGGTCCCAATTTCTCGATCAACATAGGTTAAACCAGCGATTACCAGACCCACTGCTAGAGCGCTGATTAATATTTTCTTAAGGTCTGACCGGGCGGGTGGTTTTTCCTGTTTACCGACAAATTTTTTAATTAATTTCATTTTTGGAGAGGGATTAGTTTAACCCACTTAAGTGGATGTTCGCCGAGTAAAGTTGGATACCAGCCTTGAACTTCGGGACGAATGAGAAACTTATTTTTATTAAATGCTACCGGAATCACTGGCGCACATTCAATTAAACGTGCCTCGGCTTTACCAAATAATTCAAGGCGTTTAGCCGGATTTTGTTCTACCGCTGCTGACTTAATTAATTCATCGTAGCGGGAATCACGCCACCCGGTTTGATTTAATTCATTACCACTAATAAACATTTCTAGGAAAGTGTTCGGGTCGTTGTAATCACCACTCCAAGCCGAACGAGCTAGTTGATAATCACCCGAGTGCAGTGCGCTGAGATAAACTTTCCAATCTAGATTTTTTAATTCCACTTCAATTCCTAAACTTTGACGCCACATTTCTTGGTAGGCTTGAGCGGCGAGCAGGGAAGTTTCTGATGTGTTAAACAAATATTCCAGTTTGGGAAAATTTTTGCCATCGGGATAGCCCGCTTCCGCCATCAGTTTTTTGGCTTCAGCAACGTCTTCTTTCCATTGGGCTGGTGATGTAAATCCTCCCGTTCCCGTGGGGGTATAGTAGTAGGCTGGTGATTCGCCTGATCTTAAAACTCTATCAGCAATTTGTTGGCGATTGATAACCATCCCCAAGGCGCGTCGCACCCGCGAGTCGGATAGAGCTTTTTGTACGGCCTCATTATTTTTTACCACCGTGTTAATCCGAATGAATGAAACCGAAAGAAAAGCATCGAGACGTAAATGCGGAGCTTTGTCGGCGACCAGTTGCACAATTTTGTAAGGTGGAACTGAGCCCGTAATATGTAATTCGCCTCCTTGGTAGGCACGTTCTTCGGCGAATAGATCCGAGATCGCTTTGAACTCAACGGCGTTGAGCGAGACTTGGGCTGCGTCCCAATAATAGGGGTTTTTCTTAACGACGATTTGGCGGGCGACTTCCCAGCTATCTAATTTGAATGCGCCGTTGCCGACGAGGCTACCGGGTCGCGTCCACGGCGTGTGCATCTCATCGATTTTTCCGAATTTTAAAATCGTGGGAGGATGCACGGGCAACCAGCTGTTGTGACAAACCAGTTGGAGGAAGTAGGGCACAGGATTTTCTAATTCGACAATGAGCGTATGAGGATCAGGCGATTTGAATCCGACCTCCTTGAAGTCTTTGATTTTTCCTGTGTTGAAATCTTTAGCGCCTTTGACGCAGTGGAGCATGGAAGCGTATTCCGCACCGAAAGTAGGCATTAGAATTCGTTGGAAACTAAAAAGGAAATCAGCTGCCACCACCGGGTCGCCGTTGGACCAGCGTGCATTGTTTCTCAATTTGAATGTCCATACCTTGCCATCGGCCGAGCTGGACCAGCTTTCAGCTGCTCCTGGAATAGTGTGTGAGTCTTTGGGGTCAAAATTCACCAAACCTTCAAAAAGAGAGTAGGCGATGCGTGATTCTAGCATGCCCGTGATTTCCTGTGGATCGAGTGCTGAGGGTTCGGCTGAATTATTAATCAACAAAACTCCCTCGCGGGCTTTTTTGACGACGGTTGTTTCCTTTTCACCACATCCCACCAGGCCGATACAGAGAGCGACCAAGAGGAGAATGCGCTGCTCGAATGCAGGGGTGGACATGAAATCTATTTAGTCGGGGACGGTGTGCCAGCGCAAGGCATAGCTCGTGGCGATTTCATGCAAAAACAAAAAGGGCGACCGAAGTCGCCCTTTTGGAGGTAATGTCGCAGTCGCTTAGATTGCTGAATTACCACGCTCGCCAGTACGGATGCGGATAACATCAGTGAGGGAGGTGATAAAAATCTTACCGTCACCAATCTTACCGGTGTGAGCGGCTTTCGAGATGGTGGCTACGGCTTTCTCGACCTGCTCGTCGGAGACGGCAGCTTCGATCTTTACCTTAGGCAAGAAATCAACCGTGTACTCAGAACCACGGTAAATTTCCGTGTGTCCTTTTTGACGGCCGAAGCCTTTGACTTCGGTAACGGTCATACCCTCGATGCCGATTTCGGCGAGAGCGTCCTTCACTTCTTCGAGTTTGAAGGGTTTGATAATAGCGGTAACGAGTTTCATAGTTTTATGTGTTTTAGGTTAAGTTTGGTTTTCGGTTGAGCAAGTACACTTATGCACACCCTGTGCCAAGTCGGGCACTGCAGAATTCGGGACTACGATTGCTTATTATTGAGCAAGAGGGAGCGAATTTCGGCTAATTTTTCAGCAGATTTTAGCCCTGGGCTGATTTCTACCCCACTATTTAGGTCTAAAATCTCAGCATTTGACCCCAATGCCTCGAGAATATTTTTAGGCCCCAGTCCGCCTGCCAATACCCAGATCTTATTTTTGTGTAAGTTTTTAAGTTTTTTGAAGCGCTCCCAGTCGCCTTGTTTTCCCGTGCCACCAAAGGCATCCGCAGCGTGTGCATCATGTAGAAAAGTATTCGCCAAAGAAATAATTTCTTCGGGCCAATCTATTCCATCAGGAACTTTCGGCGCTAACCAAATTTTTTCGGCGCCCATTTTTTTAGAGATAGCCTGTACATCACAGGCCTTGGTAGTGGGATCAAAATGAATTTGTACGGCCGCAAAACCTTCATCGATGAGTTGCTGCGTTTCACTCAAAGTGGGATTAACCGTAACCGCGATGCGTTGCTCGGGTTTGATTTCGCGCAAAAGATTTTTACGTAAAGCTGGATGAACAAAGCGTGGCGAGCCGGCCCAACAATTGACGCCTAGGTAATCTGCACCAAAATGATTTACGGTGGCGACATCCGCGGCATGCATGATGCCACACACTTTTATTTTAGTGGAACCAATCATTCTTGAAGTGCGGAAATGACCGCATCACGAATCGCTTTAGCGGTTGGTGCAGTGGCTACAGCGGCCAAAGGAATACCTGAACGCTTCATCGCATCGGCAGTAGTGGGTCCAATAGCCACAGCCTTGGGTTGTTTCGCACCGGATTCTGGACGTAGCGAAGCGGCTTGGTGAATGAATGACTCCACGGCCGAAGGGCTGGCAAAAACAATGATGTCAGCACCGCGACGACGAAACTCAGCGGCTTCAGGCGACTCGGTAACGGGTCTTTCTTCAGTCGCATAGACTTTGAGTACGTCGACAATCGCCATGGCTTGATCGAGCAGAAGGGAAGCGAGTTCGGGTGAACTGAGATTGCCCGTCGCCATCAAAATTTTCTGATTCTCCATATCATGCGAATCCATCATCTTTTTGCCTAAAGAAAGTCCATCGGCTTGCGTGGAGGTGATGTCGGGCTCTAAATGCAAAGCACGCACAGCTTTTTCCGTGGCTGGTCCTACACAGGCGATTTTTACACCACCGATAGAACGAATGTCAGCGAAGCGTTCGAAGAAGCGATTGAAAAAACCGCGTACTCCGTTGGGGCTGGTGAAAACGAGCCAATCATATTCGCCCATGCCATCTAAGACTTCAGTTAAAATCATCGCATCGGGTTCGAAGGAAATTTCGATTAAAGGAAGTTCGGCGACGGAAGCGCCTGATTCCATTAATAATTCTTTCCAGTCGGCACCGCGTCCTTCGGGGCGTGTTAGAACGATATGACGATCTCTTAAAGGGAGTTTAGACATGATTAACGGCTAAGTAGTTGTGATAAAATTAAATCTGCGAGTGACGATGCCATCGTCAAATCCGATGCAACGAAAGGATAGGCACGATATCCGAAATCACTTCTAAAGAGGTAGATTTTATCGGCATGATGATGGCAGGCGAAGGCAGTATGACAGCCTTCTCCGAGTTTGCTGAGAAAGAGTCGCTCAATCGCCACGGAAAAACTTGTGGAAGCGCAGCCCACGACTTGGTAGCGTGCGGCATCGGTGATGCGGCATTGAATGGCCACTGCACCTTGTCCGGCCGCTGGTACCATTTTCGTAATGTCCACTGGCTCAAAAGTTAAGCCGTCCCAATTTTCTATACCGAGACGGCTGAGTCCAGCAGCGGCTAAATAAGTAGCTTCCGCTTCACCTTGGACGATTTTCTTAAGTCGCGTATCTACATTGCCTCGTAGTTCAGTCCAGGTGGCGTGTGGAAAAATGTGAGCACCTTGGGCGCGACGACGCGGACTGCCCGTTGCGATTTTTTTCGGTGATTGAATTTGTGTTTGGCGAACAAGCACATCGCGTGGATCGCGACGGGCTAAGCAGGACGCAATCGTCAGTCCCGATGGCATCTCGGTCGGTAAATCCTTCGCGCTGTGAATCGCCACATCCGCTTCACCCTTTTGGAGGGCCTGTTCTAATTCAGCGGTAAAGAGACCTTTGCCTCCTTGTTTTTCTAATGACCACGCGGCTTGGCGATCGCCCGTGGTGGTTAAGATTTTAATTTCCGTTTTTACCTGCAGTGATTTTTCTAAATGTTGTGCCGCGTCCTTGGCTTGTTGCAGAGCCAGTGGACTACCTCGAGTAACAATGATAAGAGGCGAGGGCATTCTTGATTAAGCAGTTTTAGTTAATAACATGACAACCCAGCTCAATGGGACGAGTAAATTGAATGTGATGAGAGCGATGCTTGTTACTCGGAAAAAATCCCAACCGCGTCCATAGAGTGCAATGTATGCACAGACAGCGCCAGCGAGTGCGGTGGGAATGCCAATCCAGGTGCCGATGACTAAATCGCGTCCAAAGGGATCACTTTCGATTCCCAGATAAACGCGACCACCTTTATACGTCATCATGATGGAGGAGACCAAGGCGACCGCGGCCATGAAAATCGCGAACGATTGGATGAGGCGATGGCCAGGAATTTCTTCGTCGGTTTGTTTGTCCACACAACTATCCAAGCCCCTCCGCTTGAGACTTCCAAGTTTCAACTTCAATCCCCGACCACTTTTAAGCGACTTAAGCGACTTTACTGAGCCAATTAATGGCCCATGCCTTCTTGTTCTTTAATGTACTCTTGTTTAAGTCCCAGTGCTTCGGGGGCATGTAGAACCAGCATTTTCATACGAATGTCGCCCGGAATCTGACGTGCGGTTAATTTCGAGACGACAATCATGAGCGTGATTGAAAGAGGTACGGCCCAAATGGCGGGTTGTTCGCAAAGAATACGAGCGAGAGGATGGGCGATCCAATAATCGGCAATCGATTTAGAAATCCAATGATCGGCCCAATACGCGGCACGTTCGGCTTCAGGTAATTTTTTCGCGGCCGCGTTGGCGACATCGGAAATCGAAGTTAAGGAAATCGCAACGAGTGCGGAGAGGCCACCAACTAACATTCCAGTAGCTGCGCCTTTCATCGTCATACCGCGCCACCACACACTCATGAATAAAAGTGGGAAGTAACTAGCGGCAGCGATGGCGAAAGCTTGTCCGACCATGAAATTAATTTCAAGAGCTTCGACTTGTGTGCCGAGTCCGATAGCTACGGCACCAATAATAACCGCCGCCCACTTGAAAGCGGTGAGGCGTTGTTCGGCTGTGGAATTAGGCTTTAACATTCGACCATAAACATCGTGCGCGAGTGCACTGGTCATCGACACGAGGAGTCCGGAGAAAGTAGACATGAACGCGGCGAAGGCACCGGCACAGGTGATGCCAGAAAGTATTGATCCGATTAGCGGGTGGTTTTTTCCTGCAAGTAGAGTAGGTAATTCGAGCACTACTTTGTCTGTGCCTTTGGCTCCGACCGCGTCGTAAAGTTCAGGCGTGAGTGAACGTCCAATTACCCCGTAAACAGGAGGGAAAACGTAGAATACGCCGATGAGAATCATCACCCACATCGTGGTGCGTTTTGCGGCCACACCATCGGGGTTGGTATAGAAACGAACTAAGATGTGAGGCAGACCCGCGGTACCACATACCAAAGCGATGATTAATGAGTAAGTGTAGAGAAGTGAATAAGGTTTCTTGTTCGCTTCGATGGTGGCCTTAGCTTCAGGTGTGGGAGCTGCC
>CAIMFE010000095.1 GCA_903840235.1 uncultured Opitutia bacterium
CAAAGGCGCAGCGGTAATTAAACCTAAAGTCAGCGCGGGCAAAACTAGATGAATGGGCGAGCCCCAGCCACAGGGAGGAAGCCAACCTAACGTTTTGGAAAATACCAAAGAGAGGATTGGACCCAAAACAAAAGCCGGCAAGCAGACTCCTAGTAAGGCAAAGCCCATCGGAACACGGTCTAAGGAAGAATTGGGATACGACGAAGCCATCACTCCCACGGGAATACCAATCAACACCGCCAAGATAATGGAGACAGTTCCTAACGTTACTGAAACGGGAATTCTCGATCCGATAATTTCATTCACCGTCCACCCAGGGTATTTCAGCGAAGGCCCTAAATCCCCCTGTAATAAATTTTTAATATAGTTCTTAAGTTGGATAACCAAGGGCTGATCCAAACCGTAATAAGCTTCGAGACGAAGTTTTACTTCGGGTGGGAGCGGACGCTCTTTATCGAATGGCCCACCCGGCACGGCATGAGCTAAGAAAAAAGTGGCGATGACGACCAGCAGGAGAACCGGAACCATTTCCGCCAACCTTTTTAAAACATACAAAAACATTAGGGATTAGCGCCTTTAACTTTTTTCTCTAATTCTTCAGTGGTCGGAGGGGGCGGCAAACCGCGCGCATCCGAGCGCGACCAACCCATGCGATCGGAAACCGTTTCGTATTCTTTTTCATTTAATGAACTGGCTGACTTTAAACGAGTTTGGCGAATTTCACTATCCCGTTGCATTTGCTCGATGGATTCTTTTTCCGCACGGTCGCGATAAGAGGAGCAACCCATTAATAATCCTGAAGCTACTAAGCTCGTTAATAAAAATCTCATACCATTACTATTCAGCGAGATCATCGTGGCTCAAGCACGGACAGACTTTAGATAAATTTAATCGATGACGCGAGCGAGCGACTAAGTCGTAGAAAAAATCGCGGATGAATCGTGGAATAATTTTCAGGCTCAGACCGACCCAGGGCCAAAGCCCGTCCGATTTGCTTAAAAGATAAATCACGGCCGCCGATCGCACCAATCGACGAGAGCCAACCCAAACGACCACCGTGCCATTGTCACCCCCGGGAGGCTCACCCAGAATTCGGGCTACTTCGCCAGTATTCTTAGCAAAAATGAAATGCTTACTTTGATTTCGGGCACTAAACCAAATCATCGTCCGATTACATAGCGTGCAATCCCCGTCAATGAGGACAATAGCTGGGCTAATCGACATAGCCACAGAGTGAAGAAATCAGCCCAAGAGTGAAGGCCTTTTAGTCCATTTCACACATTATCAGGAAAAGAGTCCAAAACGTTGAAAAGCGCTTGTCATAATACTCCCAGAGTGCCAAATAAGCCCTTCCTACTGGTCCGGAAGGGTATCCAAGTGGCTAAAGGTCGCGGACTGTAAATCCGTTCAGCTTCGCTGTTCGTGGGTTCGAATCCCACCCCTTCCACCAGCAGGAATTTCAAAGCCCCCGAAGAAAGGGGGTATTTTGTTTAAATCCGCGTTGACTCCGAGGGCTAGCCACGGCTTCCCTAATACTTCACATGGCAAACATCAAAGCTAACAAAAAGAGCGTCCGTCAGACCGCCGCTCGCGCCGCTCGTAATAAGATCGTCCGCACCCGTCTGAAATCCCTCGTTAAAGGTTTCACCGCAGGCTCACCCACCGCGGTTGCCTCACTCGTTGCCTCAGCTGCTGACAAAGCAGTTAAGTCGGGCGTGATTCATCGCAACAAGGCTAATCGCATCAAGGCTCGCCTCGCGAAGAAATTAGCTGCTGCTAAAAAATAGTGATTTAAAGTTTTTTCCAACAACCCCGCCGTCTTCGCGACGTCGGGGTTTTTTATTTTAATTATGACCAAACCTCTCTCCATCGGATTTCCTAGCGGACTCTTTGGCGAGGAAGCATTGCGTCTCGATATTCTACAACAAGGCGATGGCTGGTTCGCTATTTCTAAACCTGTCCAAATTCCTTTCGACGACCATCCCTGGCAAAACGGGGAAACGCATTTGATTGGTGCCATCCGGTCGCAACTTGAAATGGGGAAACCAGAAATCGTTCGACTGGGGATACAAGAACCCGCATCGGCCTTTGGACCCGAACCCGAAGTCTCGGGCGTGGCCGTCATCGCCGATCGGGCCCGCACTTTAGCATCCTGGCGTGACGCCCTGGGGTCGTTTCAACTGCAATTCACCTACACGCTCATCGCTAAGAATGAAGACGCTCCTACCGAAGGCGGAGTGTGCGATTTGTCCATTGGTATGGATGACACTAGAGGCCGGGCGTTTATCTCTAATCACCGCGGCAAACAGGCAGAGACCGATTTCACAGGCGGTGAAGTTTTTAACGGCTGGCGACAGTGGACGGCAAAAACGCGCTACCCTCGACGCGATCAAATACGCATCCACGCGCACGAATGCGGAATTAAAATCGCCGGCGAATTAAATTATGAACGCACCGGTCGAATTACTTTAGCTGATACGGTAAGACGCGGAAGAATTAACAAAGGCGAAGACCACCCCTTGCATCGCTGCTTACTCCTTCACTTACAAAAAGTCGAAGGAGTCGTTGACGGCAAGCCATTCGAAATCGAGGCACCGTTACCCACCGACTTCGCCACGGTATTAAAGCGACTCCGTAAAGGCGCTTAGTCGTTCGGAAAATTTATTTTAAAACAATCCAAGGTACGCGCATAGCCATCGGGACTATTTAAACGACCGATAGGAGCGTACTGGGTGTAATCCACTTTCCAGCTTTGGGGATCGGCGATGCCATCGCGTACGTGCGCTAATAAAATTTCAACTACGACCAACCGATTTTCACCGTAGGTGCGAATATCAAGCAGGCGACATTCCAGAGCCACTGGGCACTCAGTTAAAATCGGCGGTTTAACGCGCTCAGCCTTGCGCGTAGTAAATCCAGCATGAGAAATTTCCGTTACACCCGGAGGTAAACTTCGTGCGCATTCAACCATCTTACTGGCTACGGCTTCGTCGCACAAATGGATGACACATTCACCGTTTAAGATGAGATTAGCAGCGGTATCTTTCGGCGTACCGTCATCTCGATTACTTGGGGCAATCACCGCCATGGGTGGCTCCGTCCCCATGACATTGAAAAAGGAAAATGGTGCGGCGTTGGTTCGACCTTCGTTATCGATGGTGGTCACCAGTGCGATGGGTCGAGGCACCACGAGACCCGCTAATAATTTATAAGCTAAGGCCCCTGGGTTCGCGGCTACATCGAATCGTATCATAATTATCTTTTAATATTATCTTCGCCACCATGCGAGGCCATGGCTTCGCGCCTTAAACCATCTTCGCGATACGACATAAATAAATAGAGTCCCACGCCCACACAAATACACGAGTCGGCGATATTAAAAGCGGGGAAACGATAATAAGGTAAATGAATATCAATAAAATCGATGACGTGATCACCGAGCAATCGGTCCAAAACATTTCCGAGAGTGCCGCCGACAAATAAACCAAAGGCGAGTTGTCCGTAACTGAGTTCACGCATCAAAGGTTTTCGCCAACGCCAAATTAAGGCCAACACGGCAAAGGCCAGAAAAATAAGAATAGGCTTAACATCCTGCTGCGCACCCAGGCCCCAAGCAGCACCTTTGTTACCGACATGAACTAACCAAAATCTAGAGAAAATAATGATCGGTTGGCGGTCGGGATCATCTAGAAAATAAGCACCAAAAGGAATCGTCCGAACGACCCAAAC
Source organism: uncultured Opitutia bacterium (assembly GCA_903840235.1). Lineage (GTDB taxonomy): Bacteria > Verrucomicrobiota > Verrucomicrobiia > Opitutales > UBA953 > UBA953. The sequence goes on from CAIMFE010000095.1 coordinate 3,730, forward strand.
CTTGGTCAGCCAATCCACCAAGACGGAAACGCTCATCACCCACCAGAATGTGCGATAAGGACGAAACCGATCAAACTGGATTAAGCCTGAGCTCAAGTCTCGGGAGTGTCATCTTCACCGCCGCCACCGCCGGAACCGAATCCGACTTCATCACCGATTTCGCCGAGAGGATTACCTCCACGACGACGGCTAGCGCGACGATTGCGTTCGAGTTCTTTTTGACCCTCGAGAGAATAACGCGTGAAAGGAACAGCCATCAAACGAGCGTGAGGAATGGGCTTATTAGTGATTTCGCAAACACCGTAAGTGTTTTTCTTCATGCGCACAATGGCATCAGAAATTTCCTTGAGCGCTTCTTGCTCATTAGAAATCAGGGAGAGTGC
>CAIMFE010000096.1 GCA_903840235.1 uncultured Opitutia bacterium
GACCCCTTTTTTGGGTTGCAGGCGTGGTGCAGACCCTTACTTCAAATCCTCCCATGACTACAGAAGGTAAGCTCAAGCGTTCCCGCAATCCCCTCGATTTCGATTTCACCGAACCCGAGGCATTGTCCCGTTACGTCACCGAGACAGGCAAAATCCTGCCTCGCAAATTGACCGGCCTCACCGCCCGTCAACAGCGTCATATCGCCAAGGCCGTTAAGCGCGCCCGCAATATGATTACGATGAAGTAATCGTAATTTCTTTTCCGCACGGGCCGCCTTCTGGGCGGCCTTTTTGTTTTACGGCCTTGGATTGCTCAACTTATCGTTAGTCATTAGGTTAGTTCAAACGACTCACTCGCGTGCCCTCATCCTTACCCTCATTTCTGACTGCTACGAAGGTCGACCTTCAAAAGGCGGCTCAGTTATTGGCACAGGGTGAATGCGTCGCTCTGCCCACCGAGACGGTTTATGGTTTGGCCGCGGATGCACTTAATCCCCAGGCACTGCAGAAAGTTTTTACGATAAAGGGCCGCCCACTGATTGATCCTTTAATTGTACACGTGCTCGATAGCGAAGCGCTAAAAGAAATTGCGGAATACGATTCACGACTCGAAAAAATTTCTAGCTTTTGGCCAGGACCACTGACTGTGGTTCTACGCCGAAAATCCTGCGTGCCCGATTTAGTTACCGCGAGTCAGGAAACGGTCGCAATCCGTGTGCCCGCTCATCCTTTATTTCGTGAGGTACTTTCTTTGGTGAATCGTCCTCTGGCCGCTCCGAGTGCTAATCCCTTCGGCTATGTTAGCCCTACGCGGGCCCAACACGTAAGAGATTCGTTGGCCGAGCGCTGTCCGTGGATTGTGGATGGCGGACCTTGTCAGCACGGATTGGAATCAACGATTATCGATTTATCTTCACCGCATAAAGTCCGTTTACTTCGCCCAGGTCCGATTACTCTCGAGTCGTTACGTGAAAAGTTAGGCGAGATTGAAGTAGTTACTAAAGTCACTTCTACCCAAGCCGCTCAACTGGCCCCAGGAATGTTGGAGCGACATTACAGCCCAACCACGCGAGTTGAATTATTTAACTTCGGAACCCTGCCGACATCGACCGAAAGTAATTCAGCGATCCTTTTTCTTAGTCGTCGCAAAGATTTCTCATCCGACAGTGAAATATTTTATCTTTCAGAAAACAATTCACTCACCGAAGCGGCCGCTAACCTTTTCGATTTATTACGAAAATTGGACGCTCGCAGTTTTGCTAAAATTTACGTGGAACGTGCCGAATCCGCTGAATTGGGCTTAGCTTACAACGATCGCTTAACCCGCGCTGCGGCCCGATAATTTCATGCAGAATCTTTTGGACACATTGAAGAAGGCGACAGATTTTTTGAGTCGCAAGGGCCTAGAAAAATCACGCATGGAAGCGGAACATCTCTTTGCGGCCGGCTTAGGCGTGAAGCGATTAGACCTGTATTTACAGTTCGAAAGATTACTCGATGACTCTGAAGTGGAGAAATTGCGAACGATGACCGTGCGCCGCGGCAATCGTGAACCTTTGCAACATATCACCGGCAAAGTGTCGTTTCGTGATCTTATTTTAAAGTCGGATAAACGCGCTCTAGTTCCTCGTCCGGAA
>CAIMFE010000097.1 GCA_903840235.1 uncultured Opitutia bacterium
CGGTGACGTAACGGGACAATGCCTCGGGTTCGGTGAAATCGAAATCGAGGGGATTGCGGGAACGCTTGAGCTTACCTTCTGTAGTCATGGGAGGATTTGAAGTAAGGGTCTGCACCACGCCTGCAACCCAAAAAAGGGGTCAGGCTACGCCGGCGTAGTCTGACCCCTTTTTTGAAGGGCGATTAGGAACTCGCGATTTCCGTCTCCACCCTCGATTGGTGAGGGAATTACCCCTAAAACTGAGCATAAATTGAGAGATTGGGCTGCTGACGTGAGGGATTCAACTACCCGGGCATGAATGGCAGGATCTTTAATAATCCCCCTGCTTTTGTCCGCCTCTGCCCTAGTAGCTTCAAACTGCGGCTTTATCAAAGCTACTAAATGACCACCCAGGGCGACCCTCTGCCAGGCCACGGGTAAAACCAAATTCAGGGAAATAAAGGACAGATCCATGACCACGATGCCATAAGACTCGTGGGGCAATTTCATCGTCGGTAATTCCCTGGCATTAAATTTTTCGAAATTAGTAACGCGCGAGTCGGTTCTTAATTTTTGGTGAAGTTGTGCGGTGCCGACGTCGACACACGTCATATTCACGACACCACGCTGCAACAAACAATCAGTGAAGCCTCCCGTGGAGGCACCCACATCGAGTCCATGCAATCCGGTCACCGATATTTTAAAATGTTCTAAGGCTCCTTCTAATTTTTCTCCGCCGCGAGAAACAAATCGGGGCGGTTGATCCACCGTGAGTATGGAGTCTTCGGGAAACGACTGAGATGATTTATTGACGACGGCATCTGGACCCGAACGAACTTTACCCGCGAGAATAAGTGCCTGAGCGATAGAACGTGATGGAGCTAAACCTAATTTAAGAAGTAACTCATCGGCCCTCATTCTTCCAGGCTTAGCGGCCATAAAATTAATCGAGAAAACCGGTTAACGGAGATGTAGGCTGAGCAGATACTGAACCTGAACCGAGGCCGGCCTCACGTGCTAAACGGCCTGCTTCCACGGCGAGACGAAATGCTTTAGCCATCGCAACGGGATTACTTGCTGAAGCGATTCCAGTATTCACCAAAACGGCATCGGCACCTATTTCTAAAGCTTCGGATGCGTGTGAAGGAGCACCGAGTCCGGCATCAATAATCACTGGTATGCGAGCCTGCTCGATGATGATACGAATAAAATCGCGCGAGAGTAATCCGCGATTGGAACCAATCGGTGCACCTAAAGGCATCACCGCTGCCGCACCCACTTCTTCTAATCGTTTTGCTAAAACTGGATCGGCGTGAATGTAAGGTAATACTGTAAATCCTTTTTTCACTAACTGACGACAGGCCTCGAGCGTTTCCACTGGATCGGGCATTAAATATTTTGGATCAGGATGAATTTCTAATTTCAACCACGATGTACCTAAAGCTTCGCGAGTGAGTTCTGCTGCGAAGATTGCTTCTTGCGCCGTACGTACACCTGAGGTGTTCGGTAAAATTAAATGTTTTTTAGAATCTAAGGCCGAAAGGATGCCATCGTCTTTTACTCCGAACTGCACACGTTTGATAGCTACGGTGATGATTTCAGAACCACAGGCATCCAGCACGGCGCGTAGTTGTTCAGCCGAAGCGTATTTACCCGTGCCCGTAAGTAGGCGCGAGTTAAAGGTGCGATCGGCTATGCGTAGTGAAGACATCCGACTTTTAACAATCCAAGTCCTCGGCAAATTGTCCAGCCCTCCCGAAAAAAGCTTATCAAGAAAGGGTAGAGATGATTTCTCGTGTGGCCTGAATGGGATTCTCAGCCATGGCAATAGCCCCACTGACAGCAATGCCGTGAGCCCCTAAGAGCCTCAAATGAGGCCAATCTTGTGCCGTCACTCCACCGATCGCATAACAAGGAACGACCGCTTTCGTTATTAAATCTTTTAATGATTCGTCGCTATGAACGGGAGCGAGATTTGTTTTACTCTGTGTAAAATGAACGGGGCCCACTCCGGCGTAATCGACGCGTGCCGATTTCAAAACTTCGAGATGACTAATATTATTTAAAGTAACGCCGATGATGGCATATTCACCCAAAATTTTACGGGCTTCCGCAGGCGAACAATCGTGTGGGCCGAGATGTACACCATCAGCTTCCACTTCATAAGCGACGATGGGCGAATCATTAATAATCAAAGTCGCGTCAAAATCTTTGCAGAGATTGGAAACTTCTTGAGCACTTTGAATCCATTCCGACTCCGCAAGATTTTTAGCGCGCAACTGAATCCAGCGAACGCCGCCTTCTAGCGCCAAACGGGCTTGCTCGCGATGAGAATGAGGCGAGGCATCGAGTGTGAGAAACTGGAGCCGGGGATAGACCAACTTAATATTTTCTTTTTAATTTGCGGGCTGATTTTCCGTACCACGCATTTTCAATTTCAATAAAAGATTTAACGGGGTTGGCCGTTTCCCAAACCGAGCCAATAAAAGCGACGCCATCGAGGCCCATTTCGCGCACGCGGGTCGCGTTTTGCGGAGTGACTCCACCCAAGCCATAAACGGGACAACCGCCTTCGGATCTCCAGCGTTCAGCGATGACCTGAAACTCGCGCGTGGTGCGTTGCGGTACATAATCACGTTTAGAAATCGATGGAAAAATCGGGCTGAGAAAAACATAATTCAATGCTTTCGGTAAGCTGCGCATTTCGTCATAGGAGTGACACTTACAACTCAGCGAGACCGACTTCGGCCAACGCGCAGGAATGCGATCGCCGTGGTACATTTGGAATCCACCCAGTTGGTGATTCAAAACGAGTTGGTGATGTTCTTCTAAAACAATTCTTGGCCAATAAATCTTGGGGACTTTTTTGAGGAATTTTTCGTAGTCACCCACGCGCCACTCGCGGTTCGGCTGCACATGTAATTTGCCCAACCCGGCGTCGAACAACTTGATGACGGTCTTGGCGTCCCATTCCGTCTTCGTCGGGGTGAATAAAATTAAATTGCTCGGCGCGGCCGCTTCGGGCTCGGGTGCAAATAATCCTTTGATATATTTAAACATAAATTATCCGCCTTGGGCGGCACGTATCATGAGTACGGACATATTTTCCTTTAAGGCGTGGGTGGCCCAAGCACTTCGTGGAATGACTTGTTCGCTAATCGCAACAGCGATGGCAGATTGATCGTTAAGCCCAAGTTCCTTGACTAATTCAGCAATAGTTTTGGCTGAGGTTTCCTGGGGCTTATCGTTGATAACCACTTTCATGATTTTTATCTGTGAAGGGTGAGTGACAAAGTGGCAAGCGGAGGTTTTTGCATTGCCGAAAAAGACGGCAGTCTTTGGCTGGTTTCATGAAATCTACACTTTCAGCAATCCTCTTACTATTAAGTTTTAGCCCTTGTATTTCCCAAACTCTCAATTCTTCTAATTCCACTCCTATGAAAGAAGCCACCAACACCTCCACCCCTCAGGTCATCGTTCACACCACTTCTGGTGATATGACTTTTGAATTTTGGCCCGACGTTGCGCCTAAGACTGTCGCCAACTTCTTAAAACTCTCGCGTGAAGGATTTTATAACGGCACAGCCTTTCACCGCATCATCAAAGGCTTTATGATCCAAGGCGGTTGCCCTAAGTCCAAACAAGGGGCCAATGGAATGCCAGGTACGGGTGGACCTGGATATCAAATCAAAGCTGAGTTCAACAATCGCTCACACCAAAAAGGTGTTCTCTCAATGGCAAGATCTCAAGACGTCGACAGCGCCGGGAGCCAGTTCTTTATCTGTCATGGTGATGCTTCTTTTTTAAATAATAAATATACCGCCTTCGGTAAGCTCATCAAAGGTGAGGACGTTTTAGATAAAATTGCCGCCATCTCATGCACTGGACCAGAACGCTCCAGCCCGACCGAACGCGTGGAAATCACTGGCGTAGAGATAATTGAGGCAAAATAAGCCCATTACATAAATAATATAAACCTTCTGCCTTTACAGAGTTCCTCCCCCTCATAGGTTAAAACTTCCCCATGAAATTATTACGTACCCTCGCCCTCCTGCCTTTGGCTGCCGCTGCTTCACAAGCTGCAACTATCGAATTCCAATTTGGAAAAAACAACCCAGTCGGAAGTAACTCCGACTCCGGTGCTAAATATAACTCTGGCACCTTGGCTGGCATCACTGTCGCCGGAAACATCAGCCGTGAAGTTGAGTTAGGTCTGAATGTGAGCTACAAGCATCTCGCTACTGACGCAGTACCAACGTTCTCCGACTCGGACATCGGTGTGCTCAATGCCTCTTTAGATTTTACCTACAACCTAAACCCACGTGGTGGCATCAATCCCTTCGTTGGCATCGGCTTAGGTTATTCCTGGTTATCGAAACTTGATTACACCGATGACGGCATCAATCCCGTCACCCCTGTCACCACCAGCAAAGGCTTATTCACTGCTGCCGCCTTCGTGGGTATGCGTTTCGCAATCAATAACAAAGTCGATTTCTCGCTCACCGCACGAAACAACCATTACTTTGGTTTAAGAAACTATGATGGCACCGCAAAGAACAACGTGCAGAGCTGGGAAGCGATTGCTGGTCTTCGTTACCGCTTCTAATCTTATCTATTGATCCACCCAAAAAGCCGCTCACCGAGCGGCTTTTTTATTGGGATAAAATCCCGCAGTCTTTCATCCAAAGACCCATGAGACGCGTCCACTCCCGCGAGGCGACACAACGATCCGTTGCGCCCCAGCCGTGTCCTCCGCCCGCCCAGACATGGACCTCCACCTTCGCTCCCATGGATTTAAGCAAGGCTCCCATCTTCTGCGAAGCTTCGGCTGGATAAGGATCATCCGCACTGTGCGCAAAAAATGCTGGAGCTAATTTTTTATTATCTGCATTTGGAATGACACCTTCAGGACCC
>CAIMFE010000098.1 GCA_903840235.1 uncultured Opitutia bacterium
GCGGAGTCGGTGATACTGCCCGTAAATTTGGACTCAAATGTGTCGGTGGAGATATTTGTCGCGTTCAGGCAGGGATGTTTGCAGCGACACTGTCGGTGCAAGGATTTGCGCATCGAATCTTAACGAGAAAGGCAGCACAGTACGGAGATGTTATTTTCGTAACTGGTAAACTGGGTGGATCGATTTACGGACATCATTTAAATTTTGAACCCCGTCTCGCCGAAGGTGAATGGCTGAACGCGCAAAGCATTGTAACAGCCTGCACCGATTTATCGGATGGCATGGCCAAAGACCTTCAGGGTCTTATAAATACGACTCAGGATGCCGTTATCGATTTAGCGTCACTTCCGATTTCAGATGCGGCTCATCAATGTTCAAAAGCCGATGGAAAGCCAGCGGTTGAACATGCGTTACAAGACGGCGAAGATTATGAATTACTCTTTACCGTCCAAGCTCAACAGGCCGATTTACTTGAAGCTAATTTCAAGAAACAGTTCCCGCAAACTCCTCTTAAAAGTATTGGAAACGTCAGTCAGGGGACCGGTTTAATAAAATCTCGAACTGATGGTTCGGTGATAACCAGTCGAGGCTTCGGACACTTCGCCTAAGATAAAGTTTAGAGTGCTTTTCGGCGCGGGGCCCGACCTTCATCGACTTCAATATAGTCAAACATCGTATCCACTCCAGCGTCGGCACTCAGTCCGTTTTCTTTGAGTCGACGTAGCAGTGTTTCGTTCGCCTCATCGCGCCAACCGCGTTTAGTCATGAAGGAATTCCAAATATCGATATCGTTGGATGATAATTTTCGTCCATGCGATTGCGCCCAAGCAAAGGCGTCTTCATGCGAGGCCTGAGGATTGGCGAGCACCCAATTTTTTAGATTCTCGTACTGCACGCCCAAGTATTGGCAGCAGCGATCATCAAAGGCCTTGCCGAGATTATTAATAAAGTCGGCATGAAGTTTTCCTTCGGCATGCAGTTTTATCTTATCAAGCATGCGCGGAAAGTAGACGAATCCATGAGTTGTCTCGTACGGGCTTCTTAATCCGGGAACTATGGGCATATGGGATTGTCAGATAATGACATCTCGAGTAATTTCCAACCTACAATTTTAAAAACTTCGCACCCCTTTCATGAAATTACTTTCCTATTTCTTATTATTTATCGGACCTTGGCTCGGTGCGCAAACGGCGACCGAAGTCGCTCAGCCCAAGAGTCGTTTTGCGGACGACATCGCCAAGTTTGTGGCTCAGGATAAGGCAAATCCCCCTCCCCAAAATGCGCTCCTCATTGCAGGATCCAGCTCTGCACGCTATTGGATTAGCGCTGCTGAAGATTTCAAACCCTACCCGGTAATCAATCGTGGTTTCGGTGGATCCAAAACCACTGAAGTCCTCGCGACCATGGATCGTATCGCTTTGCCCTATCATCCTCGTCTGGTCATTTATTTCGCTGGCACCAATGATCTCGCTGGTGGCAGTAAGGCCGAAGATGTTCTCGAAAATATCCGCCAATACATTGAGCGACTGCGTAATGAAAATCCGAAAATCGGATTTGTAATCATGGCCGGACTCAAATCACCCAAACGTAAACCACACTGGGCCGAATTTGATAAGTTTAATCAACTCTTACAAAAATTCTGTGCGGCCGGAAAAAACCTCTACTACGTGGATCATAATAAGGTTATGAATAAACCGAACGGCGAAGCCATCGCGGCGTATTATCGCGAAGAAGGAGACGGAGCGTTGCATGCTAATGCCGCAGGTTATGCGGAAATCATTAAAATAGTCCGCCCAGTCGTCGATAAGGCCTGGATTGCGAGCGACCCAGCTGCAAAATAAACGAGGTTTAGATTGTCCAAAGTCTAACATCGGGTTACTTGCAGAAAATGCAAGAGGCAGACCCAGTACCCGCAACGGAGGATTCAAAAGAGTCTGCCCCATTCCCCAATCCGGCCTTCACCCGCTATATCATTGGTGAAGCTATCTCTATGACTGGCACCTGGATGCAGGCCATGGCTCACAGTTGGGTTGTTGCAGGTCTCACGACAAGCGCGGTCATGCTCGGCTGGGTGAATCTTGCGGGTGGGATTCCCGTGATTGCCCTCTCCATGATAGGCGGACTCTATGCGGATAAATTCGACAAGCGATTCATTCTACAAATCTGCCAAGTCGTACAAATTTTCTTCTCTCTCCTTTTAGGCTATTTAGTCGCCCAAGGTAATATCCAGATCTGGCACATTATTCTCGCCGCCTTTCTATTAGGAATATCTGCAGCCTTTGAGATGCCTGCTGCTTCGGCTTTAGTTCCCGAATTGGTCGGTCGAGCCAACGTCGCCAAAGCGATTGCTTTTGATCGAGCGGTATTTCACGGCACACGTTTAATCGGCCCCGCCATCGCAGGATTTATCGTGGGGCACTACGGTGCATCCTTCGCTTATTATATTAATGCGTTTTCGTTCCTCGCTTTGATGATTGCACTTCTGACTCTGCCCAAGCGGGCCAAGGGCTCAGAAGCTCAGGAAGAAAAAAGAAAGCATGGTATCGGTGAAGGTTTCCGTCACGTGTTCAATGATCGCCCCAGCTTTGCGATGATTTTACTCATGGCGACCAACACTATATTTGTTTTTCCCGTGATGATTATTTTACTCCCTCTTTATGCCAAATACACTTTGCATCTAGAGCCTCAACAACTAGGTTTGTTGATGTTGAGCTCAGGTCTCGGCTCACTCACCGGTTCGATTGCGGTACCATTCGTAAAGCATCATTGGCGTCCTAATTTAATTATTTTGGCGGTTACATTAATCTGCACGGCTCTCTTTAGCTTAAGCCGAGCTGATGTTTTTCTTTGGGCCGCGGGGTCTTTAGTGTGCTTAGCGCTGGGCGTTTCTACACTCATTGGCATTAGCAATGTGGTTATTCAAGAACGTGCCCCCGAAGAAATTCGTGGACGCGTTTCCGCCGTCGCCAGCTTAAGTTTTTTTGGACTCCTCCCCTTCGCGGGTATGGTGACGTCGGTCTTGGCCGATGTCTGGGGCATGCGACCCACACTTTTAACCTCGGCCTGCGCTTACGCCTTAATCGGAATAGCCGTTCTCAGTTGGATAGGTAAAGCCGCTAGCCACCAGCTAGAAGAGTAACTTGAAAAAGTGGTGCCCCCGTTGGGAGTCGAACCCAAATCGCCGGCTTCGGAGACCAGCATTCTATCCATTGAACTACGAGAGCGTTATTTAAGAGATAATGAATAGCATTCGCGTGAGTCAAACTAATCCCCATTTACCCTTAATTAATCGGGGTAATTGACCTGTATCAGCGTTCCCAAATTTCAAAAGTGTAAGTTAAATCTGCTTGGTGACCTTCTTTCGACCATACCAATTTAGTAAAAGTTTTTTGCCAATCCTTGGGAAAGAATCGATCACCTGAAAATTCTTTATGAATACGCGTGATGTAAAGTTTGGAGCAATGCGCTAAACCTTCAGCATAAATTCTTTCCCCACCTGTTATCCATGTAGGGCCCGACCACGGTAGTTTTTCTGCTTCCGCAATCGCCGACACTAAATTACTCACCCGCGTTGCCCCGGGAAAAACTTTTTTCTCATCGCGCGAAACTACGACAGTGCCGCGACCACTGAGGGCCTTACCGAGTTCTTGATAACAGGCTGGACCTTCAATCATAACCCCACCGACCGTCTGATCGGTGAACCATTCTAAGTCCTCAGGGATGTGCCATGGCAAACGCCCCTCCCGCCCAATAACCCCATTTTGAGCAACGGCTACAATGCAGTGAATGGGCTTAGGCACCCCGAAAACGTAGATAAAACCCATGTCCCTGCAAGCGTAAGCCAAGGTCTTCTCGACTGATTGACAGGCACCAAATCGCTAACCAAGGTGAGACTATGATTTCCTGGCTCCGAGCTGCCACTGACAAGCATCACCGACTCATCTACGGTACGCTTCTCTTCACCACCATTGCTTCGTTCATTTTCTACGGATACGGCGGACGTGGTCAAGGTGGCGTCAACTCCCGCATTTACCTCGGGGTCGATCTCAATAGCCCGAAGGTTCAAAACAGCTACCGCGATCTCATCGTCTTTGCCTCACTCAGCGGACAACGCACCGAAGGCCAAAGCATCTCCCAGTATGTCCGCGAAATTCACGTCGCCGATACTCTGGGCATTCCGCAACCTTCCGATAACGAAGTGCGCAAAATCGCCTCGGCGATCACGACACCGATTGACGGCAAAGAATCAGCCTCCGGACTTATTAAATTCGTCGAAGTCGCTTCAAAACAACTCAATGCCTCGGAAGAAGAGACCCTTGCCCGGTTTGAAACTTACATTCGCAATGCTTGGCGCGTTAACAAAGCCGTCCAAATCCTCTCGGGCCCAGGCCACGTCACCACTTCGCAATTACAACGGGTCCTCCAACGCGAAAAAACAATCTGGACCGTAGAAGTCGCTACCTTCGAGAACACGAAGTTCAATCCCGCCGTCACCGTCGACGAGGCCAAAGTAAAATCGAGTTTCGAAACC
>CAIMFE010000099.1 GCA_903840235.1 uncultured Opitutia bacterium
TGTGTTCTCGCCACGTAATCGCTCGGCCCTCGAAACGATTCCTGGTTGGAACGACCACGACACGATGCTGATTGTCGATGAAGCTCACAACCTTCCCGAACGTGCTGCTGAATGTCTATCACTTCGTGATGACGCTCAATCAGCGAGTGATTTTAGTTTCACCTTAACCAAGTTTCGCGCACCCGAACCATGGTGCCTAGCCACCCAAGCTTGGGCTGATTTCGTGAGACGACTTCCTAAAGCCGATACTTTATCGCCCGATGATCGTCTCGAAGCAATGGCGCTGACCGAGAAACTTGCACCGCTGGGCGGCACCTTCCCTATTGATTTAGATAGTCTACCCGAAGAAGCGCGTAACGCCGTTTGGAGTGCCACCCTTTGGTCGCAAAGACTGGAAGAGGCCGACCTTGGCTGGCTTCTGTGGTCACCCAACGCCGGACAAATTAATCTGGATTGTTTAACGGCCGCCAAAGCCACCGGCGAAAGGCTGCAATCTTTTGCTCACGTTATACTCATGACCGCGACGCCCGGACCTCGCGGCGCCCTCGCCTCAGAATGTGGATTAAACAATGACCACATCATGCGCGTCGACGCCCTCGCCCCATGGCGACAAGGTGCTTACACGGTCGCGATTGATGGCCGCATTGATACGCGCTTAAAAACTCGCGAAAGCCACCATCAGCGCACCGCTCAATCATTAATTAAACTTTCTGAAGAAGGCTCCGTCGCCGCGTTCTTCCCTTCATACAAATATGCTGAAGCGATTGTTGAAGAAATTAAGAAAATAAATTCCGAAACATCCATTGCGTTACAACCGCGTGGACTCGGACCCGACGGCACCGCGCGCTTCGTCGACGACTCACTGCGAACATCGACCATCCTTTGCTTAATCCTCGGCGGATCACTGGGCGAAGGTGTTGATTTACTCGGTGGAAAAATTCGCTCGGCCGTTGTGATCGGTCCTGCACTCCCTGAAGTAAATGCACTCCAAGAGGCTCGCCGAAAAATGTTCGTCGAAGACGGCGCCGAAGACGCGTTCGCCCTCGCTTATGTGCGTCCAGGCATGCGCAAAGTGAATCAGGCCTTAGGTCGACTCGTACGAGCTCCAGGACACACCGCCCGCGTTCTCCTCCACTGCCGACGCTTCGCTGACGAGACTTATAAAAATCTCTTATCCAGCGAATACGGCGACCCAGAAGTTCTCATCAACGACGAGAGCTTCCAGGACTGGGTTAAGAAAAGTTAAACTTTTCCGAAAACGCGCGACATCGGGAAGCGAACTTTCTTCATCCCTGCATATTTATCGTCGGCTGAACGGTATCCCACCGCACAACCTACCAAGGTTTCGTATCCGCTTCCTTTTAATCCTAAAATATCATCATAAGCCGCCGCATCAATACCTTCTAACGCACAGGTATCCACACCGATCATCGCAGCAGCAGCCATGAATTGGCCGAGAGCAATATAAACCTGACGAGCCGCCCATTCTTTTTGAGCAGTGGCATCTTTTCCTTTAACCACACCACCAAGCATCATTTGACGGTAAGCTTCGATTTTATCTGCCTCAACTTTACGTTCTGAAACCATTAAATCGAAAAAATCTTGAACATCTTTTTCCGTCATTTCAGTTCGGCGCGTAAACACAACCAAGTGAGAAGCATCCGTCACTTGCGATTGATTCCAAGAAACGGGACGTAACTTCGCGCGAATTTCTGGATTTTCCACGATGAAAAATTTCCAAGGCTGCAGTCCGTAGGATGACGGCGCTAACTGCAGGGATTTTTCTAACGCCGACCAAGTAGCGGCAGGTAATTTTTTAGTATCAAAAAGTTTGGTCGCGTAGCGCCATTCTAAAGCTGAAATTAATTGGTTAGGAGATGAAACGGGTTGCATAGTACGCACATACAACCCGGTTCGAATTTCTTGTCAAACTAGCCCGGAGACAAAACGCCCTTAGTGAGCAATAACTGTCGCTGGGTTCGCTCAGCAAACTCACGACTATGCGTCACCAAAATCAGGGCCATTTGCTTTTTCGCGACAATACCGAGTAATAAATTGATAATCTGCTGCCCCGTTGCCTCGTCCAAGTTACCGGTGGGCTCATCCGCGAGAACGATGGTCGGATCATTAATTAGAGCACGGGCAATGGCCACACGCTGACATTCCCCGCCCGAGAGTTGGGATGGATAGTGATTCAAGCGTGAACCGAGGCCGACGGATTCAATCAGCGTACGGGCCTTGAATTCTGCATCAGGCGTACCCAAAATTTTGGCCGCTAACATCACGTTTTCTAAAGTATTCAACTCGGGCATGAGTTGGAAATTCTGAAAAACAAATCCGACGCCGTGCCCTAAATGTAAATGCGGAGAAACGAGGCCTTGAGATTTTAAATCAATCAAGACTTCACCCGCATCAGGTGCTTCGAGCCCACCTAGTAATTGTAAGAGTGTCGTCTTGCCCGATCCCGAAAGCCCGCGAATGGAAACCGATTCACCTTCATTAACCGTTAAGTTAATCGAACGTAAAACATCGAGCGAGCCTGCGGCTGTGGAGAAAGATTTCTTAAGATCTTTAGCTTCTAAGAGAACTTTAGACATGGCGCATAGCCTCCGAAGGTTTGCGGCTGGCGGCCCAAATGGCAGGTACTAATCCAGCGAGCGTGGTAACTAATAAGGTAAATCCAGCAGCAACGATGAAGTCGGAGTTATCATAGTGTAACGGAACTTTGGAAAACTGATAAACATTCGCAACCATGTCTCCGTTGCCGAAAACTTTATTAATCATCGTTAAAATATTTTCACGTAATGCTAAAATCATCCAAGTGAGCGCAAAGCCTAGAAGCGTGCCGAGGAGTCCAATCATCAAACCTTGAATGCCGAATAGCGCGACGATTTGCCAACGTCGCGCACCCATCGAAACTAGAACACCGACTTCGCGCGTACGACGAATCACGGCCGAGAACAGTGTACTACCAATAGAAAACGATGCGACTAAAGTGATAATGAACATTAAAAAGAAGAGCATCGTTTTTTCGAAACGAATGGCTTCGAGGAAATTTTTCTTGATCTCCTGCCAGGGCACAAAATGCATCTCCGGACTGCCGACATTCAAGCGTGCCGCAATTGCGGGTGCATCATTGGGATTCTTAAATCGTAAAGTAATACCATGAGCCTGTGTTCCCATCGCCCAGAGTTCGCGAAAACGACGGATGGGAATAATCGCCGCGCGGTCATCGACCTCAGTAAATCCAGTTCGGACAATCCCACAGACTTCAAGTTCGGCAGGTAAAGGGGCCTGCCCTTTTTCGGCCAACTCAGCCATCGCGGGTGACCAGAGTTCAATTTTATCTCCAATATTAACGCGTAATGTTTTTGCTAAACCATAGCCTAAAATCACCCGTCCATCATCCAAATCATCGAACGAACCAGCCACAATATACGGACGAGCGGGTTGTTCTTTGACACTTAAATCGATGCCACGAACGAAGGCGACGCCGGAAAATTTTCCCTGGCGGGATAATGCCGGGCCTTCCGTAAAAGCTGCTGCATTCAGGACTTCATCATCCTTACGTAATTTTTTTACGAGCTCGGCTGGATTCGCGATCGTGTTACGGGTGAGCACAACGCAGTCACCGAACGATTCTCGGATTCGCAAACGATGCTCTTCACCAAATCCATTCATGACCGTTTGAACAACGAGTAAGGCAGCAACCCCCAGACCTACACCCAAGATAGAAACAATCGCAAACGCTGGAAAACGCTTTCCTGGCTGAAAGAGTTGACGAAGGGCGATTTGAAGAAACCAGGGCAAGTTAAGTGCTTAAGCGTTTTTATCGGGACCCAGAGTTGGGAAAAGAATCACATCGCGAATATTTGCAGCGCCCGTGAGAAGAATAACCAAGCGATCAATGCCAATACCCAAGCCACCCGCCGGAGGCATACCGTGCTCAAGTGCTAAAAGAAAATCTTCATCGATTTTCTGAGTTTCCGCTCCGGCTTGTATTTCCAGCATCTTTCTTTGCACACCCGGATCGTTTTGCTCCGAATAAGCAGGGGCAATTTCTTGTCCGTTGATACAAAGCTCAAATACATCGATGGTCGAATCATCACCCACGGTAACTTTAGCCAACGGACATAACTCTTTAGGAATATGTGTTACGAAGGTCGGCTGTAATAAAGTAGGCTCAATGAGCTTTCCAAAAATTTCGTTGGTCACTTCAAAGTCTTCCCAGTCGGTGCGCGGTTCTTCGAGACCCAGTTTCTTGCACGCTGCAATTTTTTCTTCTTTGCTGCGCGAGAACCATTGAGCATCGCCCGTGCGTTCGATAATTAAATCTTTATACTTAGCTTCGCGCCACTCACCACCAAGTTCGATGGCTACACCATCAGGACGCGTGACGATTGTCTGACCTAAAACTTCTTTGCACACCGTCTGAATCAGACTGCGTACTAATTCCATCATTCCACGATAATCAGTATAGGCCTGATAAGCTTCGAGCATCGTGAATTCTGGACTGTGCTTAATGGAAACACCTTCATTGCGGAAAACGCGACCGATTTCGAATACGCGATCCATACCGCCAACCAAACAACGTTTTAGGTGCAATTCTAGGGCAATCCGTAGGTAAAAATCACAATCGAGCGCGTTAGAATGTGTTTCAAACGGACGCGCCGCCGCACCACCAGCCACGGAGTGCAGAGCGGGGGTTTCTACTTCAGTAAATTGGCGACTCCATAAAAATTTACGGATCGATTCAATCACGCGACTACGAATTAAGAGTCGATTGCGGGATTCTTCATTCACCACTAAATCGAGATAACGCTGACGGTAAATTTTTTCTGCATCTGTCAACCCCGCCCATTTTTCAGGTAAGGGACGAACGGCTTTAGAAACCAAACCGTAATCTGCCGCACGGACGGTTACTTCACCTGTCTTCGTTCTAAATAATTTTCCACGAACGCCAATGAAGTCGCCCAAGTCTACCAGTTTTTTGAAATGGGTATCATAGCGCTCGGTTAAAGCATCGCGCGTAAAGTAACACTGTTGAATGCCGGCACGATCGAGAATCTTAACAAAGCTCGCTTTACCCATGACACGAATCGCAACGACACGACCGGCAATGGAGACTTCGGGGCCTTCTTCAACGCCCTCGGGTAGAAGCTTAGCACATTCACTAGAAATATGTGACTGATTCCAGTTGGCGCGGAATGGGTCTTCACCATTTGCACGAAGTTGAGCAAGTTTCTCTAAACGAACTGCATGCAGGTCGTGTGAGATGGCATTAAGATCGGGCTTATCACTCATATTAGCACCTTTAGGGGTGTCTTTTGGGGGGCGGGCTGGCAAGGGCGAAAGGTTCAAAAATCACCCGCCTTTCCGTATTGCCGATGGGGGTGTATCAAGGTTAACCCTCAATCCATGAAGGCCTATCTAGATTTACTTCGTCATGTCCGCCAAACGGGCGAAGTACGCAAAGACCGAACAGGCGTTGGCACCCTCGGAATTTTTGGAGCCCAACTGCGTTTCGACCTCGCCGAAGGCTTCCCTTTAGTCACCACGAAAAAAGTTCATACTAAATCTATCATTCAAGAACTTCTGTGGTTTTTAGCCGGACGCACCGACAACGCGTGGCTCACCGAAAGAGGAGTAAGTATTTGGAACGAATGGGCCACCGCCGAACAGTGTGCGAAGTTCGGTCGCGGCGAAGGTGAACTCGGACCAGTCTACGGACATCAATGGAGAAATTTTGGTGCAACGAAAAAACCCGATGGCACATATAATTCTGACGGCGTTGATCAAATCAAACTACTGATTGAACAACTGAAAAAAAATCCTGCGAGCCGTCGACATCTCGTCACCGGATGGAATCCACTCGAAGCTGATAAAGTCGCCCTCCCACCCTGCCATACCCTTTATCAATTTCACGTTTCCACCGATAATCGTTTAAGCTGCCAACTGTATCAACGCAGCGCTGATTTATTTTTAGGTGTGCCCTTCAATATCGCGAGTTACTCGTTACTCACGCACATGATTGCTCAAGTGACAGGCTTAAAACCTGGACATTTTGTACACACTTTTGGCGATGCGCATATTTATTCGAATCACCTCGAACAGGTTGATTTACAATGCTCGCGTGAGCCTCGACCCCTCCCGCGCTTAATTTTAAATCCTGAAATTAAAGACTTATTCGACTTTAAATATGAGGATATAACCATCGAAGGTTACGATCCTCATCCGGGCATTAAAGCACCCGTTGCTATTTAATTTTGTGAATTTTTTTGGACGTCCACTCATCGCAATCGCTGCCGTTGGAAAAAACCGTGCCATCGGTTTAAATAATCAACTGCCTTGGCGCATTCCTGAGGACTTTGCGTTCTTCAAAAAAACCACCATGGGTCAAGCGATGCTCATGGGACGTAAAACTTACGAATCCATCGGTCGTCCCCTTCCCGGTCGTACCACCATTGTTCTCAGTCGACAAGGTTTCACCGCCCCGGGTGTGTTAACTGCAAAGTCTTGGGCTGAAGCGGCACAGTTGGCTCCCGATCAAACACTTTTTCTCGCTGGCGGAGCTGCACTTTACGCAGAAGCCCTTCCCTGGTGCAGTGAATTAATCATCACGCATGTAAATTTGGAGCCAGAGGCCGATGCGTTTTTCCCCGATTGGACAAAACTTTTTGATGAGGGTGAAGTGATCGAATCTCACGCCCAATGTGTGATGCGGAAACACTTTCCTCTTAAAAATCGCTGAGATTTACGCACCCGTTGGCTCGACGTAAAATCAGCCAGCCTGACAACCTAAAAAACTTTGAAAATTTAGGTTAAAAATACGTTTTTCTCCTTTCCAACAAGCCCCCCTCTCCTAGGTTCGAACCATGCCTGACGGACTATTTATATTTTTTGCCGCGCTAAC
The DNA here is from genome assembly GCA_903840235.1 of uncultured Opitutia bacterium. Lineage (GTDB taxonomy): Bacteria > Verrucomicrobiota > Verrucomicrobiia > Opitutales > UBA953 > UBA953. Next base: position 6,914 of record CAIMFE010000099.1, read on the forward strand.
AATCGGCGCAGCCGCTCTTCTGGTTCTAAGTCGCAATGCAGTGACCTCCGCTATGGGGATGATTTTGGCCCTCGTCGGTGTCGCGGCTGACTTCTTCCTGCTCGATGCTTACTTCCTCGGCGTCCTTCAAGTGCTCGTCTACGCCGGCGCCGTCATGGTGCTCTTTCTTTTCATCATCATGTTACTTTCGGATACAGAAGAAAATCCTGCGGTCTATCCCTGGCGTCATGCGGTGACCGGTTTGGCAGTTTTCTTTTTCTTAGCCGCAGGCGTCATCTGGCTCTTCGTTTGGTCAGGAGCCGTTCCTTCCAACCAAGTTCAATTCACTCCGCCAGAAGTTTCTAACGATCCCTTAGTCTTCACCACCGCCGCCAAATCTTTCGGTCGATTACTTTATACGAAATATTTACTACCTCTGGAAATTTCTGGATTCCTTTTACTCGTCGCACTCGTCGGCGTGGTTTCGATCAGCAAAGACTCCAAAATCCAAAGCTAATAAAACACTATGGAACACACGACCCTTTCTCACCATTTATTACTCGCTGGAATGCTCTTTGTGATTGGACTCTCCGGAGTTTTAATCCGTCGCAATCTTCTCGTGGTCTATATGTGCCTCGAGTTGATGCTCACCGCCTCAACCTTAGCCCTCGTCGCTTTCTCCCGTTTTAATAACACGATGGATGGTGCAATTTTTGTTTTCTTTATCATCACCGTCGCCGCTGCTGAAGTTGCCGTAGGACTCGCTCTGATCGTCGCCCTCTTCCGCCAACGCCAAACGGTTAGCTCGGAAAAACTCACCACCCTCAGCGACTAATTTGCAATGAACTCTGTTTCTCTTTTACACTGGATTTTATTTCTTCCGCTAGGCGCAGCAGCCTTTTCGGCTCTCTTCCTTCGCCGTCAGGGTGCATTTGCCGCCTGGTTCTCAACCCTGACCGCTTTTATCATCGCGGGTCTCGCGCTCACCAGCCTTACCCAAACTTCTGAAGACATCAAATGGCATTATGAGCTCGGTAAAATCGGTGGAATCTCCTTAGGCTTTGGTTACTTAATCGATGCCCATGCGCGCTTGATGTTATTCGTCGTTTCGTTCGTCGCCGCTTGGATTCATTTATTTTCTGTCGGTTACATGAAAGAAGATGATGCTCGCGGACGTTTCTTCGCCGGACTTTCCATCTTCATGTTTTCGATTCTCGGCATCGTCGTCGCCGATAATTTATTAATGACTTTTATTTTCTGGGAACTGGTTGGTTTTAGTTCCTACATGCTCATCGCTCATTATTTTGATACTGATTTTGCAGCCGAGGCTTCCAAAAAAGCTTTTATCACCAATCGTATTGGCGATCTAGGATTCATCTTGGGTATCGCGCTTTGCTTAAAACTTTACGGTACACTCGATTTTGCTGAATTAAAATTACAAGCGGGTTCAGCCGTTCCGATTGCCCTCGGACTTTTATTAATGTGCGGCTTTCTCGGAAAATCTGCCCAGTTCCCATTACACGTTTGGTTAACCGATGCGATGGCTGGTCCCACTCCCGTCTCGGCGCTCATTCACGCAGCGACGATGGTGGCAGCTGGTGTTTATTTCATGGCGCGTATCAGTTTCCTGCTCGCTCCGGAAGTTCTTCATTGGATCGCAATCTCCGGTGCTGGCATGGCCGCGCTCGCTGGACTTTGTGCACTCGCCCAAACCGATATCAAAAAATCTTTAGCTTACTCTACCCTCGCTCACCTCGGCATCATGGGTTGCGCGATTGGACTCGGACACCCTGAACTCGCCGTATTGCACATGGCGATGCACGCGTTTTTCAAAGCGACCTTATTCTTGGGCGCTGGTTCCGTGATTCACGGATGTCACCACGAACAAGATATGTTAAAGATGGGCGGCTTGCTGAAAAAAATGCCGATCACCTCAGCGACTTTTATCGCAGCAACTCTTTCTAATTGTGCAGTTCCTTTCTTCGCAGGTTGGTATTCAAAAGACGCCATCATTGAAGCAGCTTGGCACGGCGGACACTTCACTGTTTTTGGTTTCCTCGCCCTCGCGGCCATTGCGACGTGCTTATACAGCGGTCGCATGATTCGTCTGGTATTCATGGGTGTACCTAA
>CAIMFE010000100.1 GCA_903840235.1 uncultured Opitutia bacterium
AGCTGAGGCGCGAGCATTGGCCGTGCCTTCGATAATAATTAAAACGGCCAGAGCGAGTGCTGGAGAAAACAGTGCAGACAATTTTGCAGCGGTGAAGTCGGGCACGTAAATAGCTTTGGCGGAATAAGCAGCGTCACCCACATAACGAGTAATATCACGACTACTCCCTTGGGCCAGAGTGACGTTTTGTACAATGATGGCGCCGAAGGTTGCCACCGCTACTGCCCCGAGAATCGCTTTGCCCGTACCAAAAGGTTTTTTCAATACGTAGTAAGTAATGCACGTGACGATGGCTAAGCCGAATCCAGGATTTAAAAGGGCTTTGCCGGATTTTAAAATCTGCCAAGTGACTTCGAAGAGGTTTAGTCCCGATAGTTCATCGGGCAGGCCGACGGTGATGGGTAATTGTAAGGCGATAACGCGAAGTGCCGCCGCTGCGATGTATGCGGAGATCACCGTGCGCGGAACGAAATCAGCAAATCCACTTAAACGTAACCAAGAAGCGAGGAGTAAGAAAACTCCGGTCATTAATACTAGCGTCGGTAAAGCTTCGGCGCGTAATTCGGGTGAGATAGCGCCGAGGCTAGCAAAGGTACCTAAGAGTAAAGCGGCGGAAGCATTAGTTGGCCCGGCCGATAGATTGGAAGATCCGGTAAAGATGGGGACGACGAATGCAGCGACGCCGCAGCCGACCAAACCGCACCATACGGGTAGGCCTGCTTTCATCGCGAAGGCCATCGACATCGGAAATGCGAGGAGGGCGACGTTAATGCCTGCAAGAAAATCTGCTTTTAAATTAGATTGAGTGACGTTACGGGCCACATTCCGAATCGCAAAAAATTCCGGGCGTGGAAGTGCTTTAATTTGTCGCCACAGATTTGCTATGAAAGCAGAGAACTGGTTGAGAGCAGAGAGCACGACATAGGTTTTGACCTTCTATCGTGAAGCCTTCAACCGCTTTCTAAAAAAATTACTCGAAAGACTCGTTATCAATCTGATCGATGAGAGAAGACTGCAGGAGGCCGAAACAACTATAGCAGGCGAGGGCGTGTCTTTTTTCGTTAGGCAGGCTTTCGTCGTCTAAATCTTCTAAATCCTCTAACTGGTTATTAGGAATATCGGCAAAAACTAAGTCTCTGAGTGCAAAGCGGACTGCGGAGAGAGCGCGAAGGAAGGCGAGGGCCTGGGCTTTATTACGTAAAACGATGATGGCAGGCTCGCCCTTGGCGGAGGCAAAAGCGGTGGCCAAGAGACGAGCTTCTTCGCCGGCTTGGGCAGATAAAGTTTCAGCCCAATACGTGGCAATTTCTGGGTCGAGATTCGGAATATTTGCGCGGTTCACGGATACGCGTGCGGCCGCAGGGGCGATGAGTCTTAATAAGTCTGAAAGCACATTACGTGCTTCAGCGGTCATGGAGAGGCGGAGCTCAGGCATCTTTTTCGAGTTGGGCCTGGATGTGCCACTGTTGTAATTCGAGGGCAACCATTTCAGCTGGCTCGCGATCGCCACTCCAAACAATGGCACGTCCGTCGTTGTGCACAGCCATCATTAATTTTTGGGCGACGGTGCGGTCGACACGCAAGACAGTCATAAAAGCAAGAATCACATACTGCTGATAGTTGATGGGATCATTCAGTACTAAAACGTTCCAACGTGTATCTAATTTGGGAACTGTTTCAGTTTGTATGTTGGTCTTAATCTTGGTCTTGGCCATGTGGTGCGAACACTGGGGAGAGAGTAAGCGACTCTTGGAGTCTGTGCAAGCCGTCGCTCAGTTTTTTACCGTAATCTTTTGCCCGCGGTCCGTGGGGATTTTGTTCTAATTCCGCTGCAAAATGAGCGAGGGTGGGGCAGGACATCAGGCCCAGCATTCCCTTTAAATTATGGCATTCTTTGATAATAGATTCGGTATCAGCACCTTGCATGACGTGTTCAAACTGACGGATGACAGTTTGGCTATGACGCAGGAAGATACGCCCGGCACACTTCAAGTCTTCGATTTCTTCTTCATCGGCATCGACCAGTGCAATGTGGAATTCATCGAGAGGACTTTGAGAATCTGATGCGATAAATAGTTGATTAACTTTGAGGATTAAATCGGTGCCGCGAATGGGTTTTTGAAAATAATCGTCTAAGCCAATCTTCTTAAGTTCACAGTTATTCTTATCCGTGTAATTCATACCAGTGAGTGCGACTAATTTAGTGGGACGACGCTGAGACTGAATTTCTTCCTGCCGGATGCATTTTACTAAACTCATTCCATTTAAAAGCGGCATTTGTAAATCAATCAGGATGAGATCGAAATTTTTACTCCGCCATAATTCGAGTGCGGCTTGCCCATCCACGGTCGCCGTTACTTCATGGCCGGCGCTTTTAAGTCGTCGACTAGTCACCTCCCGATTCACTTCATTGTCTTCCGCTAAAAGTATTTTTAACACACGATTTAAAGTGTTTTCTTTGTGGTGGGAATTAAAGGCATAGGTCTGATGAGGTGGCTGACCGAAATAATTATTTAAGGCCGTTAACGTTAATGGTTTAGGTATCTGCTTGATACCGCGGAGGTGTAAATCGCGGTCCGCAATAAGAATGATTTTATCTAAAGGAATGAGGCTGAGGTTGGGGGCGGTGTCTTGTGGTAAATCAATAATCACATGCGTGAAGGGTTCGGGTTGGTTGATGGATTGATGCCAAATTTCTTCGGCCTCTTGATTGCTCGAAGCTAGCACAACTTTGGCCTTACATATGGTTAAATAATGAATGAGCCGATTTTGGATGTCGGCATGTCCACCCATCAGAAGAATTTTACTCCCCGTTAAATTGACACAATTATCAAATTCACACGGTGGATTGGTATCCAATTGAATGGTCGCAGTGAATTGGCTGCCTTGATTAATTTTGCTGTTCACTTCGATAGATCCGCCCATCGCCTTGGTTAAATCTCTCACGATACTGAGACCCAGTCCGTGTCCGCCAAAACGTCGAGCGGTCGAATCTTCAGCCTGGGTGAAGGGTTCAAAAATCTTTCGGCACTGTTCGGACGAAATTCCTATGCCGGAGTCGTGTATAGTTATGCTTACTAAATAATGAGAATCTTGCGCTTTAAAATCGAGGTAACAGTGAACGAAACCTTTTTCAGTAAACTTAATCGCATTGCTGAGTAGGTTGATAATGAGGCGACGAAACTTCATCGAATCGCCAATCACACTGCGGGGGGAATGAGGGCAGGCGAGGGCGACGAGCTCGATGTTTTTGCGCTGCGTGGTAGGGTAATTGAGCGTGACGATTTCTTCGAAGACTTCGACGGGGTCAAAAGGCATTTTTTCTAAAACAACACCACCCATTTCGTAACTTGAAAAATCGAGAACATCTTGTACCAAGTTTTTTAATTCATACGAGTAATGAAAAACTTTTTGTAGGGTCAGATTCCTCTCTTCGGCTTTGGATTCTAAATTCATTTCACAAAGTCCGTGAATCATGCTGAGCGAATTACGAATCTCGTGACAAATATTAGCGATAAAAAGAGATTTTTGTTTAAGGTCTGCTTGAGCTTTTTTTAACGACTCAACGAGGGCGTTATGCGGTGGTGAATCGTAATCTATTTTCACGAATAACCATCGCTGTTTGGGATGTTCGACGTCAGACTTGATCACTGTATCTAGAAAACATTCTGGTCCTTTAAGGAGTCCACTTTTGGTTTCAATCCTGCCCGACCAGTCAGGTGTAAGTTTGGGACTGAACTGTAGGAAAATACTTTCTAGAGATTCACCTTCGACTGGTGGCTTAATGAAGAGGTTCTTGAATGATTGACTGGCGTATAAAATCAGACCGGTCGTGCTATAAATAATAAACGGCCATGGCAGCAGATGTGGGAGTGAGTTTAATACTGCCATAGTTTTTAACCATAGTGCCTAATGCTGTTTGAGGGTAAATAAAATCGCCTAGGGTCTTTTCTCTACTGAAAACCTAGAGCTGAACATTGAGATGGATTACTG
>CAIMFE010000101.1 GCA_903840235.1 uncultured Opitutia bacterium
ACCAATGAACGGTTTCTTAGACCGTAGATGATTTGACGCTGATAATTAAGCACGTCGTCATACTGTAAGAGACGTTTACGTTGAGAGTAATTCTGACCTTCAACGCGCTTTTGGGCGGTGCCAATTGAACGATTCAGTAAAGGGTGTTCGAGTGGCTCGCCTTCTTTAAATGATTTCTCCAAGAGCGATGAAATAATACCGGCATTCGAGAAGAGGCGCATTAAGTCATCTTCTAGAGCGATTAAAAATCTTGAACGACCAGGGTCGCCTTGACGTGAGCAGCGACCGCGTAATTGACGATCCACGCGACGCGATTCGTGACGCTCGGTGCCGAGTACGAAGAGTCCGCCTAATTCTCTCACGCCTTCACCCAGACGAATGTCGGTTCCGCGTCCGGCCATGTTAGTCGCAATGGTTACGGCGCCTTTTTGGCCGGCCATGGCGATAATATCCGCTTCTTGTTCGTGGTGTTTAGCGTTGAGTACTTTGTGAGGAATCTTCGCGATGGTGAGCATTCGACTTAAGGTTTCCGAAGCTTCAACGGAAGCAGTGCCGACCAGGACGGGCTGACCTTTTTTATGTGATTCGGTAATTTGCTTTATCGAATAACTATATTTTTCACGACGTGTTTTAAAAACTATATCATTTTCATCGATGCGAATGCAGGTTCGATGAGCGGGGATGGTGACCACCGTCAGACCGTAAATTTCATGGAATTCAGTGGCTTCGGTTTCGGCGGTACCTGTCATGCCTGCCAACTTTTGGTACATGCGGAAATAATTTTGAATGGTGATGGTCGCGTATGTTTTATTTTCTTTTTCGAGAGCAACGCCTTCTTTGGCTTCCATCGCTTGGTGCAGTCCATCGCTCCAGCGTCGACCGGCCATAATACGCCCCGTGTTCTCGTCGACGATCATGACCTTCTCTTCTTGAACGACATAATGACGGTCTTTTTCGTAGAGGGCGAAGGCTTTAAGTAATTGGCCAATCGCGTGAATATCTTCAGAAACTTGAACGTAGGCGGCTTCGGCTTGAGCGCGTAATTCGTTACGTTTTTCTACGGTCAGCGATTCATCTTTATCTAATTCAACGTAGCGCGTGGGTAAATCGGGTAAAACGAAAGCATCCGGTTCGCCGGGGCGTAAGGTGTCGCGCCCGAGTTGAGTAAGATCTGATTCATGATTACGCTCACTGATGGAAAAGTACAAACGCTCCTTGAGATAAAAGCGGCGGTCTTTTTCGACTTCGCTCGCGAGATTGCCTTCAAAGGCTTCGAGGGCTTTTCTCCAGCGACCCACTTCCATTAAGCGGCTGAATGATTTATTGCGCGGCATCCCGTGTGCGGTGAGCCAGAGTTTGTCTAAGGTCTCCTGGGAAGGTTCTTTATTTTCAGGAACTTTTTTTAGTTCAGCTTCGACTTCATTGATGATGCGTGTGACCAACTTAGTTTGTAATTCAAAAAGTTTACGGACGGGTTCAACTAAGCGAGGGAAAGCGGGTTCGCGTTCTTCAGTGGTGGGTCCGGAAATAATCAACGGGGTGCGGGCTTCATCGATTAGAATCGAGTCGATTTCGTCGACGATACAGAAGTAATGACCGCGTTGAACTTGTTCTTTGGCGGATAGGGCCATGCCGTTGTCACGCAAGTAATCGAAACCGAATTCCGAAGCGGTTCCATAGGTAACATCGCAAGCATAAGCTTTTTGGCGTTCTTCGTTACCCATTTGATTTTGGATACAGCCCACGGTGAGGCCGAGCCAGCGATAGAGGTGGCCAATCCATTCGGAGTCACGTCGAGCCAAGTAATCATTCACGGTGACCAGTTGGCAGTTTTTACCCGTGAGTGCGTTGAGATAAAGGGGAAGTGAAGCGACTAAAGTTTTACCTTCGCCGGTGGCCATTTCGGCAATTTTATTTTGGTGGAGAGCGATACCGCCGACTAACTGAACATCGAAGTGAACCATTTCCCAGGTGAGCTCATGTTCGCAGACAATCGCTTTCGTTCCGCAGAGTCGACGGGCAGCATTTTTAACTACGGCAAAAGCTTCGGGTAAAAGAGCGTCTAATTTTTCGCCTTTGGCCAAACGCGCTTTGAATTCTGCTGTCTTGGCACGGACCTGTTCGTCGGAAAGTTTCTGGTATTCTAACTCCAGCGCATTGATGCGCTTAACGATGGGGGCGCACTTGCGGAGAAAACTCCGATTGTGGCTACCAACAAAGAGTTTGAGGATGCTTTGGAACATAGGGGACCGGAGGCGAAAGTTAGCAAACCCTCGGTAGAAAAGGCGAGCCAAAGCCCCCGTAGTTCAAATAATAAATGGGGGTAAATAAGCCCTGACTGGTGTGATTTCGGCTAAAAAGTTCGATTTATTGGGCCTTTTGACTCTTTACGGTCCCACTTGTCACCCAGGCTCTCAATGGCGTAGGGTTTGGTAACTCTCGATGCTTAAGCTTTTATTTAAGTCCGTAACGGTTTTTGCCCTGTTCGTAGGCGGTGCAGTTTGCGCGGCGGAAAGTCCCAAGGTGGTTATTTGGAAATTTGATGACGTGCGGGCGGGAGAAAAAGCCCGTCTTCTTCCCGGATTTAAAAAGGTCAGCGATTGGGCCGTGAAAAATAAAACGGTTATTTCGATGGGCGTGATTTGTGACTCGTTAGCCAATCCTAATGCGGACGATGTTGCGTGGATAAAGAAGAATGCGATCGAGAATGGTGGGTGTGTCGAATTCTGGCTACACGGGTGGGACCATAAAAAAATCAAAAAAGCCGACGGTTCGGATGGGTCTGAATTTAATGGGTCGGATTTAGTAACCCAGCAAAAACATTTTAAGGATGCTTGTGATATTTTTACTAAAAATACTCAACTCACGTTCAACACTTTTGGGGCGCCGTATAATCAGAGTGACGAAAATACCGCGGTGGCGATGGATGTTTGTCCGAATCTGACGAACTGGTTTTTCGGACCGAAAGATAAGAAGCGCATCGTTTTGGGACGTACGATCAATATGGAGGTCGCCACGGGGAAGGTGAGCTACGAAAAATTCGCGGAAGCATATAAAGCGAAGACACCGACCAGTCCGCTGGTTTTACAGGGTCACGTCGGCCAATGGGACGACCAATCTTACAAAGATTTTGTGAAAATTGCTGATTTTCTTAGCAAAGAAGGTTGGACTGCAAAAACACCAAGACAATGGGCGGAGTCGCTCAAAAAATAATTTCACCGTATCGATGGCAGGAGCGAATACTGGAGGCCTGATTTTCTGTCTTGCCGTCACGTCAAACCACCCAAAATTAAAAACTCCTTATGGCTGAAAATGTTTTAATCTTAGGAACGGGATGTGCGGGACTCACCGCCGCGATTTACGCTGCTCGTGCAGGTTTAAGTCCATTGGTCCTCGAAGGCGGTCAGCCAGGTGGGCAATTAACAACGACCTCCGAAGTCGAAAATTTTCCAGGCTTTGTTCACGGCGTCGATGGCAACGAATTGATTACCAATATGAAAGCTCAGGCGGAACGCTTCGGTGCACGTTTTGCTTGGGATCGTATCGAGAAGGTAGATTTTTCCGGAGCCACTAAAAAACTCGTCGGCGGAGAAGCCACTTATGAAGCGAAGGCGGTTATCATAGCCACGGGTGCTTCGCCTCGTCTCATGGGCATTCCTGGTGAGAAAGAGTACTACGGTGGCAACGGCGTAACCACCTGTGCGACTTGCGATGGTGCTTTTTATCGCAACGTACCGGTTGTCGTGGTGGGTGGTGGCGACTCGGCCTGTGAAGAGGCTTTATTCCTTACACGCTTTGCTTCCAAAGTAATTTTAATCCACCGTCGCGATAAATTCCGTGCTTCTGAAATCATGCTACAGCGCGTAAAGTCTCACGAAAAGATTGAACTCGCACTGAATTGTACACCGCTTGAAATTTTAGGCGGGCCTGATGGTAAAGTTCACACCATTAAAGTTAAAGAAGCCGACGGAAAAATCCGCGAAATCCCCTGTAAATGCGTCTTTATTGCGATCGGACACATTCCTAATTCGCAGCCTTTTACTCCCGCCTTAAAGGTTGATGAAAATGGTTATCTTGTCGCTGAAGCTAATACCGTGAACACGCAAGTTCCTGGTGTTTTTGTCGCCGGTGATTGTGCGGATCACGTTTACCGTCAAGCCATCACGGCCGCGGGTATGGGTTGTCGTGCGGCCATTGAAGCTGAACGATGGTTGTCTGAGCACGTAAGCTAAGCATCCATTTACTTGTACAAAAAATAAGGTGCGAAAATTCGCACCTTATTTTTTGGAATCTAACGAGAGTTTACTTCGTGAGAATTTCCATGGCCGATTTCTTCTGTGGAATAAATGGCAACACGTGTTCGGTGTAAGGAACAACGACGTCGAGTAAGTAAGGGCCGTCGTGATCAAGCATTTCGCGAATCGCATCACGAAGGTCTTCGCGCTTCATGACCTGGCGAGCTTTGATGCCGAAGCCATTAGCAATCTTAACGAAGTCAGGATAGAGTCCGCCTGGATTGTCAGGGCTACCAATATTGGTGGCATCACCTAAGATGGTATGTCCGCGAACACCGGCGTAGAAGCGATCTTCCCACTGAACCACCATGCCTAAGTGTTGATTATTAAGGAGGAGAACCTTGGCGTTAATCTTTTCAATTTTCATACACGCCAATTCTTGAATATTCATCAAGAATGAGCCGTCGCCATCGATATCAATGACCTGCTTTTTAGGGCAGGCTACTTTAGCACCGATAGCAGCAGGGAGGCCGAAGCCCATTGTACCTGCGCCTAATGAGCTAATGAAAGTGCGTGGTTTATTGAATTGGTAGTACTGGGGGGCCCACATTTGGTGTTGGCCCACGCCGGTTGAGATAATCGCTTCGCCTTTGGTCTCTTGGTAGAGGGTTTCAACGGCTTCTTGAGGTAAGATGTGCTTCGAACCCTTGCGATCGTAACTGAAAGGGAAGGGGTGTTCTTTTTTCCAGCCATTGATGGTGGTGTACCACTTTTTGAGATCAGGCTTTTTAAAATTCTTTTTGGTCAGTGCTGCGAGACGTTTGAGTGCGTGTTTAACATCCGAGTGAATCGGATAGTCTGCGAATTTATTTTTATGGTGTTCGGAGCGATCAATGTCGATGTGGACAATCGTGGCGTCGGGAGCAAATTTTTCAATCGCACCGGTGATGCGATCGTCAAAGCGAGCGCCGAGTACGATGAGTAAGTCGCTCTTACAAACAGCCCAGTTACCAGCAACGGTACCGTGCATGCCGTACCAGTAGAGTGATTGTGGGTGATTGGCTGGGAAGGCGCCCAAGCCCATGAGAGTTGAGGCAACTGGGATGTTAGTGGCTTCAGCGAATTCCATTAACTCTTTGTGGGCGTCGCCCGAAAGAATGCCGCCACCGATATAAAGAACAGGCTGTTTTGCTTTTTCGATTAAGCGAATAATCGTTTCGAATTGGGCGTCGCCGGGCTTAGGAGGAATCGCCAAACCAGGAATGGACACATCGTCGATTGACTTAGGAAATACGGGCACAAATTCAATTTGTTGTACGTCTTTAGGAATATCGATAACGACAGGACCTGGGCGTCCAGTGGTCGCAATTTTGAAAGCCTTATACATGATCATCGGCAGCTCTTCGTAATTTAATACGAGGAAGGAGTGCTTCACGATGGGAAGAGTCATTCCATAGAAATCAGTTTCTTGGAAAGCGGCACGTCCGATGAATTGTTGGTAAACTTGTCCAGTGATGCAGATTAATGGAATGCTATCCATGTGAGCATCGGCAATCGCGGTAACTAAATTGGTGGCACCAGGGCCTGAGGTCGCCATACACACGCCAGGTTTGCCGGTGGCGCGAGAGTATCCATGAGCCATGAAAGCTCCGCCTTGTTCGTGACGAGGAAGGATGGTGCGAATTTTTTTGGAACGGGTGAGTCCTTGGTGGAGTTCCATCGAAGCGCCGCCTGGGTATGCGAAGATTGTGTCGACGCCGAGATTCTCAAGGCAGCGGACCATGACATCACAACCGCGCATTTTCACGCCGGTGGTGGCGGAAGAGGTGGATTTTGTTTTAGGGGTCGATTGCTTCGCAGCGTTCTTTTTTGTCATGGTCGAATAGCGGGATGTTTACCGCAGGGAATGGGTTAGAAAAGGTGTGCAAGGCGAAGGGGCAAGTGTGAATAACCTAGGAGGGTTAAAAACATCCGATTTAGGGCAATTAGGCTGAAATTTGACCCCGTTTTTTACCTAAAAACTAATGTTTAATGTGCTTTAATCCTGCCACCGAAATAGGGGAGTTCATGCCCGCCTGCAGGTAGGCATGTCCGGCCACCACGGCCGACTGTAAATCTTTTCCGAGCGCGAGGTGTGCGGTGATCGCTGCGGATAAAGTGCAACCGCTTCCGTGGGTATCAATTTCTTTGATGCGTTTAGCTTTTAGCACAAAAGTTTTTCCATCGGGCCAAGCGAGCACGTCGATCAATTCATCGCCTTGTGCATGACCACCTTTTAATAAAAACGGCACGTGATAAAGTTGAGCTAGTTCGCGTGCTTCTGCTTCGCAGTTCAAACCGCCAATAGCAGTTTTACTCAATAAAATCGAGGCTTCATCAAGGTTAGGTGTAACTAACGTAGCTAAAGGTATTAGGCTTTTTTTGACGGCCTGGACGGCATCGGGTGACAAAAGACAGGCACCGCTTGAAGCGACCATGACAGGATCAATCACGCTGGGAATTTTGGTGGAGCTGATTAATTGGGCGACTGCTTCAACGATTTCTGTATTCAGCAACATCCCGGTTTTGAGGGCGCGCGGCTGAAAGTGACGAATCACTTGTTCGCATTGCTCGATAACAAAGCCTGCTGGGGTAGCTTGAATTCCGCTTACTCCTGTTGGATTTTGAGCAGTTAAACAAGTGATTGCGGTGGTTCCGTAGACTCCATTCGCCGCAAATGTCAGTAAATCAACCTGTATGCCAGCACCCGCTCCGCTATCGGAACCCGCGATGGTTAATGCCGAATTTAACCCATTATTTTGGCTGTGATGTTGATTATCGAATTTCATTTTTAGGTCAGTTAAATTAGCCAGCCACAGCTTTAAATAAGAATTGTTATTTACATTTTACAACAATAACTAAGGTAAAACATTGAATTGAGTACAGACAACAAAAGTTCATCACAACGGCGTTACATCACCTCAGATGCTCAGGCGGCTTTGGAGCGTTTAGTCGTTGGCCGTGAGTGTAATAATTTTGATACTTTTAGCAGTGCAAGAAAAAGCATGGCTTACCTGGTTCTGTTAAAATTAGGTTTAATTAGTGCGACGGTAAAAGACGTTCCTGGCCGATCTTACCCTGAGGTGACCATTCACAGTGTCACTCCACTGGGAAAGAAGACCTACGAGAACCAGACCAATTATAAGGAAAAGGCTTCCGCCCAAATACCTCAAATTTTAGTAGCTTTAACTCTGGTCGGAATTGCCGTTATTATTGTCCTAAAGTTTTTGAAAATCATCTAAGGCCTGGTATCCCCTTAGACATCTTGAATGGTGTATTAAGATTTTCTAATGCCTCATAATTTTTTGGTGTTTTGACCAAAGATGACGGTTTTTTGAGCCCCAAATCCGTTGACACCTTCGAGTGCTTTCTTCTTCTTTTAGTTCCCCCAATGTTCATCGGCTTGCCGTTGGACTGTTTATTTTCTCACACCCAACATCCCCATGGCAAAAAATAAAAAAAGTAATCATTCGCCGACCACTAAATCTTCAAAAGTAGTTTATACTTGGGGAGGTGGCAAAGCCGATGGCGATGGTTCCATGAAAGCTCTCCTCGGTGGTAAAGGTGCCAACCTTGCTGAGATGACCCGCATTGGTCTGCCCGTTCCTCCAGGTTTCACCATCACCACTGAAGTCTGCACATACTATTACGCCAACAAGCGTACCTATCCATCCACGCTCCAAGCGCAGATGGAAGCGGGTGTTAAAAATATGGAAAACTTGATGGGCACGAAATTTGGTGCCACCCAAGGAATGCCTCTCTTAGTTGCGGTTCGTTCGGGTGCTCGCGATTCCATGCCCGGTATGATGGACACTATTTTGAATCTTGGTCTGAATGATCAATCGGTCATCGCACTTGAGAAAGCCACCAATAATTCCCGCTTCGCCTGGGATTGTTACCGTCGCTTCATCCAAATGTATGGTGACGTTGTGCTAGGCGTACAAAAACGCGAAGGTGAAGACCACGAGCCTTTTGAAACGGTCATCGAAGAATTTAAACACGAAAAATATGATGGAGACATCGAAGACTCCAAACTGACCGCTGCTGACCAACAAGAGTTAGTGAAGCGTTTTAAGGCTTTAGTTAAAGAACGCACTGGTCGTGTTTTTCCTCACGATCCATGGGACCAACTCCGTGGTGCCGCGGGTGCTGTTTTCAGCTCTTGGATGAATGACCGCGCGATTGTTTATCGCCGTAAATACAATATCCCAGCTGAGTGGGGTACCGCCGTTAACGTTCAGGCCATGGTGTTTGGTAACACCGGCGAACATTCCGGTTCAGGCGTAGCTTTCACACGTAATCCTGCTAACGGCGTCGATGAGTTTTACGGAGAGTTTTTAGTGAACGCCCAAGGTGAAGACGTCGTCGCTGGTGTCCGTACGCCCGAGCCTGTCATTAAATTAAAAAACGTCATGCCAAAGAGCTACGAGCAGTTATTAAAAGTACGTCAAATTCTCGAGAAGCACTTCAAAGACGTTCAAGATATCGAGTTCACCGTTCAAGAAGGCAAACTCTACATGTTGCAGACTCGAAATGGTAAACGTACAGCCGCCGCCGCACTGAAGTTTGCTGCCGACATGGTGAAGTCCAAACTCATCGATTGGGAAACCGCCATTCTGCGCAATCCTGCCGATCAGTTGGAACAATTGTTAGCGCCAATTTTCGATGTTAATGAAGTTAAGAAAGCTAAAGCGATTGCGACTGGCTTACCAGCAGGACCTGGTGCTGCGACTGGACGTATCTATTTCAATGCGGAGCGTGCGGTCATCGCTGCTGATAAAGGTGAAAAAGTTTTATTAGTGCGCGTTGAAACCTCACCAGAAGATCTTCGTGGGATGATTGCCGCTGAAGGTATTCTCACGGCCCGTGGTGGTGTATCATCGCACGCTGCACTCGTTGCTCGTCAAATGGGTAAAGTCTGCGTCTGTGGTGCCGCTGCGGTGCAGATCGACTACGATAAAAAAATCGCGACCATCGCCGGCCATAAGTTTAAAGAAGGGGATTACCTGTCCATCGATGGCACAGCGGGAACTGTTTACGCCGGACAAATCAAGACCGCGCCTTCCGAAATTATCGCAGGCCTTCTGAATAACGATAAAAACGCACAGAAGACCGAGAAATATAAAAATTATGTGCAGTTAATGAGCTGGTGTGCCCAGGCCACCCGTCTGCAGGTTCGCACCAATGCAGACAATCCAGAGCAGACCAAACAAGCGGTTGCGTTTGGCGCTCATGGTATCGGTTTAACTCGTACCGAACACATGTTCTTCGAAGGTAATCGTATCGATGCCGTTCGCGAAATGATTCTCGCCGACTCTCTCGAAGGTCGTCGTAAGGCCCTCGCGAAGATTCTTCCTTATCAGCGCGAAGACTTCATCGGTATCTTCAAAGCACTCAA
>CAIMFE010000102.1 GCA_903840235.1 uncultured Opitutia bacterium
CCACAGAGGTCAAGGTTTGGCGTTTCTTAAATTATTATTCGCCTAATAATTTTCTTAATTCTGGCTCACCTAAGATAGTAATACCGAGTTCTTGGGCCTTGGTGAGTTTGGATCCGGCTTCTTCACCGGCCACGACGTAGTCGGTATTTTTACTGACGCTGCCTGATACTTTTCCGCCTGCTTTTTCAATAAGTTCACGAGCTTCATCACGACCCAGAGTTGGTAATGTACCTGTGAGCACGAAAGTTTTTCCTGCAACGGCTGCAACAGATTGTGCGCTACTTTTTTCTATGAGATTTAAGCCAGCCTTGCGCATCGCCGCAACCCATTCGCGGTGATGAGGGTCGCTGAAGAAGGAGGCAATCGACTTAGAAACTTCCACGCCCACGCCACTAATGACCGACTCATACGTCTCGCCACCTTTTTTACCTACTTTGGTAATCAGGAGGTCTTTGAGTTTGGCTGACTCCAGAGCGTCCATGGATTTGAAATGTCGCGCTAAGTCTTTTGCGGTTTGCATTCCCACATTAGGAATACCGAGTGCGTGAATGGAGCGCCAGAGTTCGCGTTGCTTCGCAGCGGCGAGTCCCGACATCATATTCTCGACCGACTTTTCTTTGAAGCCTTCAAGCATACGCCATTCGGCCGGTGTGAGTTTAAGAGCATCGACGGGCGCATCGACTAATCCGAGTGAAATGAGTTGTTCAGCTACAGCATCACCCAAGCCATCGATATCTAGACATTGCTTAGAAGCGAAATGCACCAGACGACGGATTTTCATTTCGCGCGACGGAGCAATTAATTTATACGCTGCTTCGTCATCGACGCGTACAGCTTCTAGGCCGAGTTCTTTTAAGCGTTTCTCAAAATTAAAGGGCTTAGTGCCTTCGGGTCTTTTTTCTAGAACGACGGCCACGATTTGTGGAATGATTTCGCCAGCTTTTTGAATACGCACGGTATCACCTTCGCGAATATCCTTTCGCAAAATTTCATCGGCATTGTGTAAAGTAGCACGAGCGACGGTGGATCCGGCTAATAAAACCGGTTCAAGTTCTGCTACGGGAGTGACCACGCCGGTGCGGCCGACTTGCATGCTGATGGCTTTAAGTGTGGTCTCTGCTTGGTCGGGCGGAAATTTAAAAGCTACAGCCCAATGTGGAAATTTACTGGTGGTGCCGGTGCGTTCCTGATCGGCGATGCGATTCACTTTTACAACCGCGCCATCGGTTGGGAAGGGCAGAGTGCGGCGGAAAGTATCGAGGTGTTGAATCGCTTTCCAGGCGTTATCGATTCCTTTTTGAACACCGATGTCATCACGAATGGGGAATCCCCATTCTTTTAATTGGTCTTTAAATTCTTGTAAGGTTTTAAAGGTGGCAGGATCGCAAGCACCGAGACCATAACATACGATGCTAAGGCGACGTTTCTTAGCTTCATCGACGTCGAGAAGTTTCACGGTGCCCGCCGCAAGATTTCTAGGATTCGCGTAAAGCGCTTCGCCTTCCGCTTCGCGTTCGCGATTGAGTCGCTCGAACTCACTATTCTCCATGTAGATTTCGCCGCGCACTTCGAGTAAGTTAGGTGCGCCTTTCAGCGTTCTTGGAATAGATTTAATCAGGGCAACGTTGTGAGTGACATCATCACCGCGTGAACCGTTACCGCGGGTAACCGCACGGATAAATTTACCCTTTTCGTAAGTGAGGGAGACGGCAACACCGTCGATTTTCGGTTCAACCACGAACTCCATTTTGGGGTCACCGAGGATTTTTAATAGGCGATCTCCGAAAGCTCGGAATTCTTTTTCGTCGTAGGTATTATCGAGCGAGAGCATCGGTTGACGATGATCGCGCTGTTGAAAGCCTTCCGCTTGGTCGTCGCCAATACC
>CAIMFE010000103.1 GCA_903840235.1 uncultured Opitutia bacterium
AGGTCAGCATAAGCGACGATTTCTGCTTTAATAAAACCTTTTTCAAAATCGGTATGAATGACCCCAGCACATTGTGGGGCGGTCATACCATGGCGGAATGTCCACGCACGGACTTCTTTTTCTCCAGCAGTGAAATAGGTCGCTAGTCCGAGTAATTTATAAGCGCCGCGGATTAATCCGGACACGCCTGAGTCGGTTACGCCGAGAGCACTCAGATAATCTTTGGCTTCGTTCGGAGGTAAGTCGCAGAGTTCGGCTTCGACTTGAGCACAGATCACAACCGCTTCACAGCCGGATTGTTCAGCAATATGTTTACGGACGGCTTCGACGTAAGGATTTTTGGAAGGATCCGCTAAATGTTCTTCGGCGACATTGCAGGCGTAGAGAACTGACTTCGATGACAAGAGAGCATAGCTTTTAATTCTGAGTCTTTCTTCATCGTTTACCGATAAACTGGAGGCAGGTTTGCCTTCATTTAAATGTTTAATCAGGCGGGTAAGTAGTTCGACGTTTGCGATCGCGTCTTTGTCCTGACTCTTAATTTTCTTTTGATTCTTATCGAGCTGTTGTTCGGCCGATTGAATATCTGCTAAAATCAGTTCGGTCTCAATCACACCAATATCGCGAATGGGATCCACTTTACCCATGTTGTGTACGATGTCATCATTATCGAAACAACGGACGACGTGGACGACGGCATCGACTTCACGAATGTTCGCTAAAAATTTATTCCCTAAACCTTCACCTTTAGATGCACCGGCAACTAATCCGGCAATATCTACGAATTCAATGGCCGCAGGAATCACCACTTTGGTGCCAGCGATTTTTTGAAGTTCAAAGAGGCGATCGTCGGGCACTTCGACCACGCCGACGTTGGGCTCGATGGTACAGAACGGATAGTTCGCCGCCTCAGCTTTGCGTGAGCGGGTGAGCGCGTTGAAGAGAGTAGACTTACCGACGTTGGGTAGTCCGACGATGCCTGCCTGTAACATAGAGTTTGCAACGTGGGCGTCCTTGCCCCGAAGGTCAAGAGCCGGAAATGAACAATGGCAAAGTCTCCGCTTCTTCGCGGGTTTTGCTGTTGGGAAGAACGACCTCTTGGTCGGGCAATACTTGCCCTTTATTGAGTTTAGCTAAGCAGACCCGACCCTTAATTGACTGCACACTTAATAATGCGGTCGGCTTCAAGTCGTTATCGCGGGCGACAATGACATCATTCTCTCTTAAATTAAACTCCGGGACTTCTCGCACTAAATGAACAGCGATGAGGCCAGTGAATTCAGACGAACGCCCGATAAACCCAACGCGATAGTTTGTTGAACTACCGATGGGTTTACTGAACGGAGATACCGGCTCAACAACTTCACTCTCTGTTGGCGTCGTCGCACAACCCGTGATGAGTAATGCTAGAACGACGCAACAGAGACGTGAAATCACTTAGAGCTGCTGATTTTGCTGCTGCTGTTGACGGTGTGCCGCGATGAAGTCGTTGTTCTTCTGACGGAACGCTTCCAAGGTCGCGCTTGGCTTGTCGATTTCGCTTAATTTATCTGGATCGGTTTCAGGATCCACGAAGTTATCAAAGCCAGGACCAGAAGTATCCAGTTCGCCTTCGAACATGCCTTGAAGTTTACGCATGCGCGTCGGGTGACGCATCTTGCGGAGAGCTTTGGCTTCAATTTGGCGAATACGTTCACGAGTCACTTTGAAGTGACGACCGACTTCTTCGAGGGTACGTTGAACGCCATCGAGTAAACCGAAACGGAGAATTAAAACTTCTTTTTCGCGTTCAGCTAAGGAATGCAGAACGAAGTCAATCTTCTCACGCAAGAGGCGAGTGGAAGCAGTATCGCTGGGGTTTTCCGCTGATTTATCTTCAATGAAATCGCCCAAGGAAGTGTCTTCACCATCACCGACGGGTGATTGTAAAGAGATAGGCTGCTGGGCCATCTTCATGATTTGTTGAACGCGATCGATGGCCATGTTCATCTCGTTCGCGACTTCTTCAGCAGTAGGTTCGTGACCTAATTCCTGCGTGAGTTGTTTTTGCACCTGCATTACCTTGTTCAAGGTTTCAATCATGTGCACGGGAATACGGATGGTACGAGCTTGGTCCGCGATAGAGCGGGTGATTGCTTGGCGAATCCACCAGGTTGCGTAGGTCGAGAATTTGTAGCCACGACGATACTCGAATTTTTCCACCGCTTTAACTAAGCCCATATTACCTTCTTGAATAAGGTCGGTGAAGAGCAGTCCGCGATTTTGATATTTCTTCGCAATCGAAATCACTAAGCGCAAGTTGTGCTCAACCATTTCGGTTTTCGCTTTTTGTGCTTCGTCTAAATGTTTACGCACGGAACGTACGCAGTGAAGAAGTTCGGTTGGGGACATGCGCCAGCGACGCTCAATCTCCTGGGCACGGGTGGAGGAGACTTCAGGACGGCGAGCGAGTTTGGCACGCACGGGACCGCGCATGATCGGCGCAGGATTTGCTAAGAGGCGACAGTCTTCGAGGTCGGCCTTTAATTCAGGTAATTCCAACCAATCTTCAAAAAGCTTCATCTTGAAGAAGAATTTACGGAGGATGTCTTTACAGCCTTCTTTGCTGGTTAGTTCAATTTTACGATAAGCTTCACGTGCTTTCGCTTTTTTGCCTTCGTCTTTTTCTTCATTATATTTCTTCCAAGCCTTTTCGAGACGCTCTTCGAGTTTGATACATTCATCAATCGCCTTGGGTAAGTTCTTATAATAGGTATCACGTGACTCTACTTTTTTATCGATAACGACTTTATCGAAACGTTCATCTTTTTTGAAAACCTTTTGGGCGAGATCGAGTTGGTAGGGCAGGGTGAGCCAGCAGGAGAAGAGGAATTCTTGGGCGCGTAATTCAGTGTCTTCGATGCGTTTGGAGATTTCGACTTCTTGTTCGCGAGTGAGCAGGGGCTTGTGGCCCATTTGCTTTAAATAAACATTGAATGGGTCGTAAGGTGCATCTGCGGGAACCGTACGTGCTGCCTCTTCTTCCGACTCGTCGATTTTCTTCTGATACATTTCGACTTCTTCTTC
The DNA here is from genome assembly GCA_903840235.1 of uncultured Opitutia bacterium. Lineage (GTDB taxonomy): Bacteria > Verrucomicrobiota > Verrucomicrobiia > Opitutales > UBA953 > UBA953. The sequence goes on from CAIMFE010000103.1 coordinate 3,067, forward strand.
ATCGAGTAATTTAATTTCTAAATTATCGAGAATGTTCATGATGCTTTCGATCAACTCAGCATCGGTCGCGCTATCAGGAATGACTTCGTTAATATTTTGAACGGTCACGTAGCCATTCTTTTTGGAGAGTCCGACGAGGATCTGAACCTTGGCGTTAACATCCTTAGGTACAATCGGAACGTTGAGAGCTTTGTCCTTACCAAAGGGAATAGGCTTAGGTGCGATTTTGGCTAAAATTTTCTGATCAATCACCGGTTTGGCGGCGACTGGCTTGGATGCGACAACTGGGGCGACCTTGGCTGGTGCTGCTTTAGCAGGTGCCACCTTTGCGGGTGCTGCTTTGGTGTTAACGACAGCTGCTTTGACTGCGGGCTTGGCGGCGACTGGCTTCGCTAGTGCTTTGCCGGCGGGTTTCGCCACCGCTTTTACAGCGATGGGCTTAGCCACAGGTTTAGTAGGTTTCTTGGAGTGAGCTTTTTTGTTATTTTTGGATTCGGGCATGTTTGGAAAGTGATTTGTTTTAAGTTAGCCTCTATACACTAGGGGCTGGTTAAGTGGGAAAAACTGCGAGGGCGGAATTTTGACCTAAACTGAACTTATTTTAGTTTCCTGACTTCGGGAGCGACGGGGGAGTCAGGCTTTCTTTACGGAGTTTAATCTTTTCGGTTAATAAGGAATTAAGTTTGTCGACTTCGGTGGAAGGAGTGGAAGCGATTTGCGCGTCGATTTGTCGGTTCTGAAGTTGGATACGTCGTTGATGGAAGGCTTTGAGGATGCTGTTGATTCTACCTTTTAGTTCTCCTTCTTGGTCCTGATCTTGCGTTTGGTGGGATGTTAATTTCGCGGCTTCGGTTTGGAGTTCTGGGTCGAGTACATTGACGGCTTCACGGATTCCTTTGAAATGCCCGTTCACCGCTTCGTTTAAGAGGGCGAGCAATAAACTGCCTCCTCGATAATTAATATCAATCCACTCAAGGGGTAGGGCTTCGGAAACGGGGATAAAGTACTGTTCATGCCGCAATAAGACATGTATTAAGTCTTCTTCGGGAGTTGTCAAGCCCCCCCCCTTGACAACCGGGACTTCGACCGGTTGGGCAGGGGCTAACTGGGCGGCTGGTCGGCGGGACGCCGAATTGGCCAAATGTCGCTCATAGGCCATGTGCATTTCGCGAATACCGATGCCTGCGTGTCGTGCTGCCTCATTGAGTGCCTCGCGAACAATTTCCTCGGCGCCAGCTTGTTCGACGATCGGGAAAAGGCTTTCGAGCAGGGAGAGTCTTTGGGCGAGTGGGCTCGTCGTACTCCCTTCCGGGATAATGGACTGAACGCAGAAACGCATGGCGGTTCGGGCAGTTTTTAAAAGGTCAGGCCAGGACTCGATGCTGTGTGTCGAAAAATATTCATCTGGATCTTTACCGCCGGGGAGTGAGAGGAAGCGAATGTCGAGACCTTCACGTAGGCCGATGGGGAGGAGACGGAGGGCGGCTTTTTGTCCAGCCGCATCCGAGTCTAAGAAAACGACTAGCTGTTTGGTGAAGCGACGTAACTGGGCGAGGTGCTCTTCGGTGACGGCGGTGCCTTGGGCGGCGATGACCCCGTGGATGCCGACGGAGTGGCAGCGAATAGCGTCGAGCTGACCTTCGACGAGCACGAATGGCTCTTCGTCTTTTCGATTCGCCCGAGCCCGATCTAAATTAAATACCGTACGCGATTTTTTGAATAAATCCGTCTCCGGTGAATTCACATACTTCGCTTCGCGCGAAGGGTCGTCCTGCGGCGTAATATCGAGTGTTCGTGCGGTGAAAGCGATAACTCGGCCTTGAATATCGCGAATCGGAATGACTAGGCGGCCGCGAAAACGACAGCGCCAGCGAATCGGATCAGGTTGTTTGTCGACGCCGAAAAATAATCCCGTTCCGGCAATCGCTTCTTTGGTGAAATTCTTTTTTAGTAATCCTGGGATTAATTTAGAGTCATCAATCGGAGCAAATCCAATCCCGAAATCTTCAGCGACGGACAAATCGAATTTACGGTTCTCGGTCCAATATTTTTTAATCCATTCGCTGTGTTGCGCGTCCTCGAGAAAACACCGATGCCAGTAATCGGCAATCAGTTGGTGGATTTCGAGAAGTTGGCTACGCAGTGAACGACCTTCCGTGGTTTGGGAAGATTGTTCGTATTCTAGTTCGACGCCGAAGCGCATCGCGACGCGTTCCACAGCTTCAGGAAAATCTAGGCCTTCGCGTGCGGTGACTAATTTAAAAACATCGCCGCCTTGTTGAGTGCTAAAGCAGTACCATAGACCCGTTTCGGGATTTACTTTAAACGACGGACTTTTTTCCGACTTAAAAGGACTCAGCCCCCACCAATCGCGACCGCGTTGTTTCATTTGGGTATAGTCACCTGCCAGAGCTACAATATCAGCTCGCTGTCTTAAGTCGTCGATGGATCTGCGTGAGATGAGTGCCACTGCTGTCAAGGGGTGTGTGTCAAGGGGGGCGGTGCAACCGAAAATATTGTTATTTTAACTCTTAGTACAAGCAGGGGTTTGCCTTAGGCCTAAAAATAATCATTACACCCCATGTGCGGCTATCACGAATCTTACCTCCCTTTTTAACGGCCTTAGTCATCCTCGTTGTTTGGCAGGTCTTGCCGCCTATTCTTGGAATCCAAGATTATCTATTGCCGCGTCCTAGTTTGGTTTTCCAGACCATCGTCAAAGAAGCCCAATTTCTGGTCCCAGCTGCCGGTCGGACGGCTATCGCGGCGGCACTCGGACTTTTGAGCGCGATTGCAGGCGGGTTGATTGTGGCCAGTTTCTTTACGATGTTCGTCTCTGTTCGTCGTAGCTTTCTCCCTTGGGTTTTGATTTTGCAGATGACACCCGTGATTGTCCTGGTGCCATTGATTGCGATTTGGCTGGGGTCAGGTTTGGCGAGTATCGTCGCCATCACCTTTTTAATTTCATTTTTCCCCATCGCGGCTTCAGCGTCGTCAGGCATGTCGCAGGTGGATCCCAACTATGCGGATTTATTTAAGGTGATGAAGGCCACTCGCGCCCAAACTTTTTGGAAACTCTGGTTGCCTGGTGCACTGCCGAGTGTGATTACTGGAGTGAAAATTGCGGCGAGCTTAGCCACCGTTGGCGCGGTGAGTGGCGAGTACATGGTGGGAACGAATCCCGCTGAAAGTGGCTTAGGTTATCTTCTCCAAATTTATTGGAGTCGCACAGATACCGCGGCCGTTTTTGCGGTGGCTGTGGTCGCTTGTATTGTCGGCTATTGTTTCGTCGCCCTCGTCAATTGGATTGGGGCACGACTACTCATCCGCGAATAATTACTTAGTCGACGCACTGCGGCCAAAGACTACGGAAAGACATTTGCGCTTCTTTGTCGGGTATTTCTGGCCGCTCGGGGTCAGTCAGAAACTTCAATGGAAATGCGGGTTTAATGGATAAAATCGTGATGACTTGATCTTTAATTTCAAACACCGCGTACCAGGCGCCACAGCCGATATCAAAAAGATTTCCGTGACGGCTACGAATGCGACGCGTGCGATGTGGAGAGGGATCGTGCGAAAGAATTTCTTGGAGTCGTTCGGTAAAATCTATGTCCCAAGTTTTTCGTAACCACGTAAGATGTTCCTCCGCGAGAGCACTATAAATGATTTGATATACGGGAGGAGAACTTTGTGCGTTGTCGATTTCTTGGAGCCAGCCCGCTTTGGAGTCGGGAAACGAATCGTAGGCCGGGATGTACGGTTTAATATCAAAAATAGGAGTGCCTTCGACTAAGTCACACGGCCCGAGAATCAGTTGATTTTTTTTGATACCGATGAGTTGAACCGGGGTGATGCCGAGTGGATTGGGGCGGTGAGGGGAGCGCGTGGAAAAAACGCCGCGACGTTTGGCCGGTCCGCGCGGTGGGAGGACTTGGGGGCGCCAATCTTTATTACGATGGAACCACCAAATCAGCCAAATGCGGTCAAAGCCTTCGAGGTCGAGTAATGCCTTCTGATATTTGTCACCCTTGATCAGTTCTAAAATATTTGTCTCCGGTTGTGATTCGTCGGGTTGATGTCGGGCATTAAATTTGAGCGATTTACCGTTACGGATAAAGCCGATGGGTTGGATGGTCAGTTCGTCGCTCACGTGTTTTTATTAACACTAGCTATGGTTAACTGACAAGAGGCGTTTGCTAGTTTCATCGGCTTGCCTAAAATTCAATTCCTCTGTATAGTCAGCGCATATTGAGTAAAATCATCAATCTTTCTTGTTATAAGTTTGCGCCGCTCGACGAGTTGGAGGGTCGCAAAGCGCAATTGCTTGCCCTGTGTTTAGAGCAGAAAGTTAAGGGGACTATTTTATTAGCGCCCGAAGGAATTAATTTTTTTATCGCGGGAACGACAGAGCAATTAGACCAAGTTCTAAAGGCACTTCGTGGCATTCCTGGTTTGGCGGATATTCAGCCCAAGGAAAGTCCGAGTGGCGAACAGCCGTTTAAGCGTATGTTGGTGAAGATCAAAAAAGAGATTATCGCTTTCGGGATTGAGGGTGTTAACCCAGCGCTGAAGCCGGCACCGAAGATTACCGCTCAGGAGTTGAAAAAGATGTTGGATGAAGGACGTCCGATTACTTTATTAGACACACGTAATGATTATGAAGTGCGAATGGGTACGTTTAAAGGTGCGGTGCCTGCGGGGGTGATGACTTTTCGAGAATTTCCTAACGCGGTAAAAAAACTTCCCGAAGAATTAAAGAGTCAGCCCGTAGTGATGTTTTGCACCGGAGGAATTCGCTGTGAAAAAGCGGGACCGTTCATGGAGATGGAAGGGTACACCAATATCATGCAGCTCGACGGAGGTATTTTGAAATATTTCGAAGAAGTCGGCGGAAAGCATTACGACGGTGAGTGTTTTGTTTTTGATGAGAGAGTAGGGGTGGGGCCTGATCTTCAGGAGACGCCTTCGATTCTCTGTTTTAATTGTCAGATGCCCCTATCATTAGCGGATCAACAGCACCCAGATTACGTGTTGGAAAAGTCCTGTCCCTATTGCATTCACGGCAAGTCCCAGGGCCGTCCGATTGCTCCCCAGTTGGATAATCGAGGCTAGTTTTTCAAGTTTCCTCGTTTTAACGAAGATTGGGGTCACGACCTTGTCACAAACTATTTAGGATGTAGGGTTGAAATTTTGAAAAAACTAGGGTTTTCTACTTAGGTAATGAAGCCCCTTAAGTCTCTGTTTTTAACCCTTTTCCTTCTGGCATCTGTTTTGTCTGCGAATGCAGTGAGCAATGCCACGAGCAAGCAAGCGTCCACCGCAACGGATGCCGATATTACTAAGGCAGCGAAGTTGGCTGGTATTGATATCGCTAAGCTTAAACTCGTTTCAAAACGAGATAAGGAATTGCGTATTGGTAAAAAGACCGGTGGTGCATTCTACGCATGCCATCGTACTGCGTCGAAAGTTGCGAATCCTTCCGACCCTGAATCATTCACGGCGGCGACACTTTTTCCTTTCACTAAAACTTTCCTTCTGCACTCACGTCCTGGTGCAGCCAAGGTTATCTATTTAGATTTTAACGGACACGTCATCAAAGGAGCGCTTTGGAATACTGATATGATTGCTCCGTCGATTGTTAGTCCCGCCTTTGATCTCGATGGTAAGCCTACCACTTTTAATTACGCAGAGCACGCGATGATCCAGAAAATCTGGAAAGAGATTTCTGACGCCTTTGCAGCTTTTGACGTGGATGTGACGACACAAGACCCTGGTGTTGAAAACATCCGTAAAACCGCGGTAGGTGACACTAATTTCGGCTCTCGTGTTTGTTTCGGTGGTAAGAGTTCTTACCTTCCTAATTTACTTCAACCTGGCGATGACCCCGATGGTATTCTCGGTATTACCATGTTAAATAGCTTCAACTACCAAGTTTCAACTGTTGCTTATGCCAATGATTGCCCGGTGCTTATTTTCTCAGATTCACTTTATCAAAAAGGCAGTGCGAAAGATGTTGCCGACACTGCGGTGCATGAACTGGGTCACGCCTTTAATTTAAATCACTCAGCCACTGATGATGGTACGGACCAAGTGGAGTACTACGCGGGTCACAATGATTGGGCGCCTTACATGGGTGATACCATGGGTAAGAGCGTAGCACAATGGACCAATGGTGATTATGATGCGAACGCCACCAATACCGAAGATAACTTATTGGAAATCTCGAAATCAATTCCTTACAAACTCCCTGACGATCATGGCAATACGACTGGACTAGCCACGACGCTGCCTACCACTAAGGTTAAATCTACAGAAAGAAGCGTGGTGCCTGTTTACTTATACAATTCGAGCGCGACCGGATTGATTCATGATCGTGCCGACAAAGATGTTTTCAAAATCGAAGTCGGTGAAGGTGAGTTTTATGCCGAAGCCATTGCCGCAGATCCTCAAGCTAATCTGAATATTGGCCTCCGCTTATTAGATTCCGCGGGCGATGAAGTATTGGATGATTACGGCTACTCTTATTTCTCAGAAGATGGTATGAATGGTTATCTCTATAATGTATCACTTCCCGCCGGTACCTATTACATCGAAGTGGACGGTGTTGGCGCCTACTGGGACGAAAACTCGGCTAGTTTCTTTAATGAATACATTGATCCGGTTACTCCTGCGAACAACATTCCTGCCGATTGTTCTTACGATTCCTTCACGGGTACAATCACCAATAATCAATACCAGGCCTTCACTGATTATGCGTCGATTGGTCGTTACACATTAAAGACGAGCAGCAAAGGTACTCCCAATAATCTGCCTCCCGTAGCAAGCACGACGGGTACAACCCAACAGGGTGGTATGGCTCCTTCCACCGTTAAATTCGTAGGCTCTAGTTCTTACGACACTGATGGCGTTATTACCAACTACCTATGGGATTTTGGTGACGGTACTAATTCTACCTTAGCAAATCCAACTCACGTATACGCCACGGCTGGTAATTACACCGCGACGCTTCTGGTTACTGATAACTCCAATGGTACAGGTTCTGCGACCACTGCTCCAATCAAAGTCAAAGCGGTAGATAATGTTACTAAGTCAGTTAACGTTTTATCCGTTTCTGTAACTTGGGTTAAGAGCACATACACTACGGGGTATTTCTTAGCCACGATTAAAGTCGGCGATGTCAACGAGAAGCCAATATCCAACGTCGTCGTTAGCGTAACTAGCTCCGGTCTAACTTCTGGTTCGACCACCGCCACCACGAATGCACAGGGTATTGTGACGATTAAATCTCCAATATTATCATCCAGTGCAACGGGCACAGAAACATTCACCGTTACCAACCTGTCATTAAATGGCTATCAACTATACAATGCGGGCAACGATACAGTTTCGTCCGGTAGCCTGACTCGATAAGTTCTTATTCAGGTAAATAAAAAAGCCCTCAGGAGGAAAACTCCCGAGGGCTTTTTGTTGTCCTAAAGTTTCTTACTTAACCTTAGTAGCCTTCTCGGCCTTCTTAGCTTTCTTGGCTTCCTTGTCGCCACCACGACCGCTTCCGGTGGAGGTGAATCCGCCCGCAGGGTTGAGTTCGCTTAAGACCTTGGAGAGGCGTTCACGAGCAGCAATCGCGGCAGGATCTTTAGAGTCGGCCGGCACAAGGGTTTCAGTGAAGGGTGCATCTTTCATGTCGAAGAGCTCGCCTTTCTCATTGAGCTTCCAGCCAGTTTCACGTGCGTACCAAGCGTTGCCGAGTTCGATGAAGATGGAGGCACGGTGAGGGGTGGTATCGCCTTTGATTTGTGATACGAGGCTCTTGCCGTCCATCACACGCTTCTCGGGTAAGGGTGCGCCAGTGATTTCGCAGAGGGTAGGGAGAATGTCGCTGGAATCGGCAACGTTGGTATTTAATTTATCTGCGGGGGTAACTCCAGGCCAGTTGAAGATGAAAGGAACCAGCGCACCGCCTTCAAACATGGTACCTTTAGAACCAAGCAGACGCTTGCCATTGATGGTTGCGCGATCGGACTGAGCTTTCGCGGTTCCGTTATCGCCCATGAATACGATGATGGTGTTTTCGCGCAGTTTAAGTCTTTCGAGTTCTGCAACTAAGTTACCCACGAGCTTATCCATGTAGACGATGTTATCGTTATAGGTAATCGCCATGCGTTTAGCTGCATCGGCATCTTCAGGTAATGCTTTGCTATCAGGCGTAGGCAAAATCTGTGCGTGTACATGAGAGAGGGAGTAGTAGAGGAAGAAGGGCTTATCTTTGTTGGTTTTAATGAACTCGAAAGCGTTCTTCTCCATGATGTCGGGCATGTACTCATTATTAGCAAGTTTGAGGTCCTTTTCGTTGATATTGTAAGGACCTGGTTTTGCGCGAACGCCACCTTCCGCTCCTTTTTCACCTTCGAGTTTAGAAGTCTTAATTAACTCCGCACATTTTTCGACGTTCCAAAAAATGCCACTCGCTTTGAAGCTGAGTACATAATCAAAGCCCCACTGCTTCGCATCGCCGCAAGGAAGAATTTGTCCCCACTTGCCGATC
>CAIMFE010000104.1 GCA_903840235.1 uncultured Opitutia bacterium
CAGATTAAATTTGATTTTGTTGGGGAGATACAGAGCTGTGGCGACGGCGTAGGCTGAGATGAAGGGACGTTCCGGAAACCATTTTTTGAGATCCAAGTTCTTGGGGGTATCTACATACAATTGATTATTATCAACCCAGCCCACGGTTGAAACCGCCGGGTTTAAGTCCGGATAATATTTAGAATCTATTTCTGTATATTTATTTTTACCCCCGATATTCAGGGTTAAACTTACCTGCTTATCTTGAGGGAAGCAGCCGCTCTCATTGCATTCCAACCATTCGGCCAGTCCTTCAAATTTAATTTCACCCGTGGCAGTAGGTGAAATATTACCTTCGAATAAAATGATGGTTTCACCGGAGTAGACGAAATTAATAATACCTTTCTGGTCGTAGATATGCGGACCCGGCCAGAACGTGTTTCCCCATCCAACATTAGGATTCGGTTTCCAGTTTATACTCGGTGGCGTTCCCGCATCGCCTACATTCTTCCAGTAAATATGATAACTAGGTTCACACTTAAATTTTAAGCCAACTCGCACAGTCTGACCTACTTCAACGCTCGGACTTAAATTAACTAATTCAACTTGTGTGTGCGCCGCTGCCCAGGTTGTAGGCATGAGTCTTCCCAGTAGCAATAGACACAGGGCAAGCATTCGCATAACCTAAATCTGTCTTTATTTTTACCTTTGGCAAGGCACGGCTGAATTAAGCCGTCACTAATTGGCAGGGTAATAAAGCCGCATCTTTCATGCCGTGGATAATTTTTTTATCAGCCGGACAGAAAGTGGATAAGATACCCGAGAGCTCAACGGTCTCACCATTCACGAAATAATACGGGCAAAGACGAACACGTCCCTCGGCTGTAGCCACCGTACCATCTTCATTGTAAACGGGGTGAGAGAGTCGTCTGGGTTTGTGGTATTCCTGTAAGATGTGGAACGTTTCGTTTTCGGGATCCAAGGCATTCTCAATCGCTTCGAGCCACTGTTCGCGTGAGACGTCGCTGCCCAGCGTCACGCTGCGAGCACCCCAGGCGGTTTCGTGGAAGCCGCTCGCTTTGATAATAAAGTTTCGGTCGCGTTGTGAAGCTTCGGCGAGTTCAGTCCAATCGCGAATCGGACGTCCATTAATCTGCGGAGCGTGTAAAACGGCGGTAGGGGGAAGTTCCGTGCGTTCCATGATCCAGGTTTTCGGAACGATTTTGTAAAGCGCCTCGTAATGATCTTCAGGCAGATTTTCTTTCCAGAACTCTGAGAGGATAGGGTGGTGAAGAAGAGCCAGCCCGAGCTTCTCTTCTTGGAATGCTTTCATCGGCGGAGTCAGCATCACCTTGCCCGCTTCGATTCCATTAAATAATCCGTCGGCGCCTTTGACGTTCGCCAAATCGAACAACTCAAAGAAACGATAAATCATATCTACTTTTTTAGGAGCACCATCGACCGGAATAAAAGACTCATCACTCATTTGCATGATTTGTGATGGGTCGACCACATGAACGTCGTGTCCCTGACTTCGCAGCTTTTCACCGAGCCATTCAAACTCAGGACGGTAGGTGGCTGACTCTTCGCTGACGACGATAGCGATTAAAGGGAAACGAACATTGGGCGTCAGACGTTGCAGTGTCTGATAAAAATTCTTCGGCATATCTACGCCGCCAATTAAGTTCGGGAAATCTTCCGCGTATACTTCGTTAAGATAGGCCGTGAGACCAATGCCGCCCGGTACGCTGTCTAGTTCTGACATGGTAAAGCCCTGATCGGTAATGAGTAAGTCAGGTCGCAGAACTAAAGGCGTCTGTCCTTTAATCATGCGGTGTCTGCCGTGATCAATGAGTCCCTGGGGCTTAAAACGGTCTAAATAAGTCGATACCCATTTGGCGTGGATATCTCGATTTCTTAAAATC
>CAIMFE010000105.1 GCA_903840235.1 uncultured Opitutia bacterium
TTAATCTGCTTTCTTGCGACCTTTGAAAGGCTTGGGTGCTGGGGGTTCGAGGCCACGAGCCTCGTAAGCGGTTTTAAAATGGAGCTTAGCAAAATTCACTAAAATCGCTGGGCCTAATCGACCGACCAGTTCGATGGCCGCTTCTTTCGCTTCTGCTCCTGAGCCTTTCGGTAATCTCACGCCACCATCGGCAGAGAGACGTTCGAGTTCTCGTACAAAAGTTGCCCGTGCAATAATCGATGCTGCGGCGACGACGGGATCGGATTCCGCCTTGGTGCGCATTCTTAAATCAAAAACAACTTTTTTGCGCTCTAACTCATTTTGCACAATCGGTTCTTCGGAAAACTGATCGAGTAAGCCCCAGGTAGGACGATGTCCGTGAAGAAGTTCGTAATCCTTCAAGGCCTCTTCGCAGGAAGTGGCATGCATCCAGCCGAGTAAGCGATTGAGATTTTTCCCGAAGCGAGAGTGCAGTTCATTGTATTTAGACATTCTCGCAAAAGTAGTTTTCACCGCAACTCCGGGAGTTCCCCGGATTACTTTTTCTAGTTCAGCGATTTTCGAATCGGTTAATTTTTTCGAATCTTTAATTCCTGCTTTGATCCACTCTCGTGTCATCTCGCCGGTGGCGATGACACAGGCGGATACGACGGGACCAAATAAGTCACCTTTACCCGATTCATCGAGCCCCGCATGTTCTTCAAACCACTCCGGATTTAATTCCTCTTCGTAACCGAGCAGAGCTTGGCCAGTGACTTCTGATTCCAAAGTGAATTTTACAAACTCCTCGGTGCCTTTGCCCGAGATGACGCACTTACCCGATTTATAATGAACCACGTTGCAACTCGGACCTTTGTAAGCAAACGCAGCATGATCCACGACGGCGGATACCCAGCCTTTTCCTATTAAGATGGCTTTAAGTTTTTCAGCTTGGGCGGCATCGAGCTTGAGGGTGTGCATCGCCACCTTCTTGGGATTTTCCTCGGAGTCCTGCTTGGTCTTTTTTGCCATTGCGATTACTTTTACTGTACTTCGTATTTAAATCCAGCCCCTTCCCATGCCTTTGCGTGAAATAATTTCAGCCAATAATGCCCTTAAGTTTCGTAAGGCCTTGTTAGTGTGGTTTGTAAAGCATCGCCGCCCCATGCCTTGGCGTGAAACGGTTTCCGCCTATCGCACCGTGGTTTCGGAGTTGATGTGTCAACAGACGCAAATCGCCACGGTTATTCCTTACTTTAATCGTTGGGTTAAGAAATGGCCTGATTTCAAAGATTTGGCGCGTTCCAAAGAATCAGATGTTTTGGCCGCTTGGGCGGGTTTGGGTTATTACAACCGTGCACGAAATTTGCGGGCCTGTGCAATCGAGATTTCTCAATTAAAAGTTTTACCAAAGACGGCGACCGAATGGCAGAAATTTAAAGGTATCGGACCTTACACCGCGGCCGCTATTTCAAGCATCGCCTATAATGAGCCGGCTGCTGTCGTTGACGGAAATGTCGTGCGAGTGCTGGCGCGCGTTGCGGGCGTTAAAAAAGTTTTTACCGATGGATCTACGGCGGTTAAATATTTTACGCCGTTAGCCAATCACTTAGTCGATGTGCAGCAGCCTGGAGATTTTAATCAAGCGATGATGGAGCTGGGCGCTCTCGTTTGTCGAAAA
>CAIMFE010000106.1 GCA_903840235.1 uncultured Opitutia bacterium
AAATACTGGTATAAAACACACTTTTACGCTTTAAACTCAGTGCAGAGTAGGGTGGGCTATGTCTGCTAATGAATTTCTTTAATATCGAATTTGCGCAGGCCCTTTTGAATGTGTCTCTGTTGGTCGCAATCGGTTGGTTTATGGCCAGTCGCAAGTGGTTGGGTCCGGCTTCGCGTTTACCGATCATGCGCTTGGTGATTTGGGTATTTTTTCCAGCACTCATATTTTCCCGCGTCTGTAATAATAAACTTTTGAATTCAAGTGCTCAGGCTGGTCTGTATCTCGGCGTAGGATTTCTCATGATCGTCGGTGGAATTTTAATTGGTAGATTATTATCTAATTTATTGGGCTTTGAAGAAGGTGTCGCGAAGCGTACTTTTGCTTATTCGGCTGGCATTAATAATTTCGGTTATCTCGGTATTCCGATTACCGCGGCGCTGTTTGATAAAGATGTCGTTGGAGTTTTGTTGGTCCACAATGTCGGGGTTGAAGCGGCTGTGTGGACGTTTGGTGTAGCCTATTTATCGGGCAAGAAAGGATGGAAGGGGCTGAAGTATTTATTCCAACCCATGACGTTGTCGTTGGCTATTGCCCTGACTATTAATCTCGTCGGTTGGGGTGATGCCGCTCCGATTGTATTTACGGCGGAGATTTTGCACTGGGTAGGGCAGTGTGCGATTCCGGTGGGGACGATTCTTACTGGGATTTATTTTCATGAAACCATGAAAGGGTATAAGTTCTTTGCTGAAGGAAGAATCACTTTAGGAATTATCTTAGCTCGTTGGATAATTATCCCCGTGGCTTTGTTACTCGTGGCTGCCTATTTTGTACACGATCCTGAATTACGGAAAGTCATGTTAGTGCAGGCTGCTATGCCTGCTGGGATATTTAGCTTTCTCATTGTTGAAATGTACAAGGGGGATGTACCCATCGCGTTGCGCTGTTCCGTGTTTACCATGGCCTTCTGCCCAATCATCACGCCCCTTTGGCTGTACCTCGGCTCCTGGTTCTTAGGCTCCAAATAAAAAAGGGGTCAGGCACCCTTAAGGGTGTCTGACCCCTTTTTCCTAAGGCATGCGTGATATTGTGACGATACATCAGTCGGATGTTCTGACTTCATGCCACGACCTCTCAGAATAGAAAATCCTAATTCAGTCTTTCATGTGTTCTCTCGTGGAAATTATCGGCAACCGATTTTCCAGGATTCTCAGGCCACTCAAGTGTTTTTAAAATTACTAGAGGAGACGATTATCCGGACTGATTGGCACGTGTATGCTTATGCGGTTATGCCGAATCACTTCCACATGGTAGTGAGGGCACCCCGTGCTAATTTATCCCGTGGCATGCATTTATTGTTAACCTCTTTTGCTCTAAGATTTAATGGTTTTCGTGATGAACATGGACACGTTTTTCAGGGTCGATATCAAGCTAAGCGCACCCCGACGGGCTTTGATGTCTCAAGGGTTATTGATTACGTTCACTTAAACCATGTTCGAAAAGGTTTATTGAAGGTAGAGGAGTTACCTTTCTCTAAACTCAGCAGCATCTCGCTGTTATTAAATCCAAGTCGTCGCGGAGTTTATCGAGTCCAGGAAGGTCTTAATTTTATTGGTTACCCTGATAATTCAAAAGCATGGCAGGCTTACTTAGAGCATATTCGCGGAGTATT
>CAIMFE010000107.1 GCA_903840235.1 uncultured Opitutia bacterium
CGATCGAGGAGCGGCTGGGCATCTTCTTCTGCGTCGGATAAAAGATGTTCGGTGAAGGCGAGAGTTCGGGCGATTTCGCGTGTGAATGCGATGGAGTCTGCTTCATCTTCGTCGACCACTGGGCTGATTTCTAAAAGTGGGTAGGGCCCTTCGTGCGAAATCGAGTGAACTTTCGCGCGTCTTAATCCTTCTAAAATGATTTGGTGAGTTCCATCAGCTAATTCCAGATGTCCGGTAATTCTGCCTACACAGGTAAAGGGGCAGGGCTGTTCTTGTTTAATTTTAGAAGTCTTCGCTTTATCTAACTGGGAGACCGCAAACATTTGATTTCCCGCTAAGGCTGCTTTGAGCATGCGCTGATAGCGTGGCTCGAAAATGCGCAAAGGCATGAGTTGCTGCGGCAGAAAAACACAATGTGCCAGAGTCATGACTGGGACGACGATAGTGGTTTTCATTCTTTTAATTTATATGATTATCTAAATAAGCAACCAGATGGGCTTATTTAAGTTCAACTATAATTAAATCAGGCGATTTTTGAGAAGCTCGCAGGCAATAACTAAACAGTCTTTTGAATAACAGCGAAGAAGTAACCATTATGCCACTCGGAATCTTTAAATGCGAGTTTTGCATGGTTATTGTATTGGTTGGTGCGAATTTCAATCGAGCAAATCTTCGTAGATTTTAAATTCATTAACGCTTGGTGTGTTCCGTTTCTCACTTCGGGCCAGTTCCAATCATCGACAATCAGGATATAAGTATCAGAAAGCGCTGGTTGTGCTATGACGATACCGTCACGCTGATCGCACTCTTCGTGTGGGCCGTCATATAAGTAGACATTAAAAATTGTACCTAAAGTCGAAAAATCAATTTTCCGGAAGTCGCTTTCAATGAATTTAAAAACGACACCAGAATTTAGACTCATGGAAATGTTCTGAATGAACTCCTTTTTGGGCCCGCCAAACTGCGACCAGTTATCAATACAAGTCATCGTTACAGAATTACCATAAATGGCAGCGCAGGCGGTAGAGCCCATCCAGGATCCTACCTCAAGGTAATGTGGGTTTGTCATTTTACTTATCAGGCTGTTGATAAAGTAGCGATATTTACGACCCGACATACCCTCCATTTCCAAGATTTCATTGTTTAATTTGTGTTTGAGTGCCAGCGCATCAAAAAATGATTGAATCATCTGAGCAGCAAGTGGATTAGCAGTAAAATCACCATCTAGCTGATAAGAAGTTTCATCTAATGGGGCAGTGTCAGGGGTAGACATTGAAGTATTCTTGAAATAAACCACATTTTGACAATGACTTATTGTACGATTATAAACTATTAAATTTATTATTAATCGATAAATAGAACCCTACTTTTATTTCAAACTTATGAGCACTGAAGTCGATTGTACCTTTGTTAGCTCGAGAGGGATTTTGAAGTCTTGTGATATTCATAGTTCCACTCCAGTTTCTAGCATTTATCGACTCATAAATTATCAGTGGGATAATCTTAAGCCAGGATCCACGGTATATATTTGTACAACCGCCATTGAGCAATTTTTACCTAATCTTAATAAGATTCCGTGTCCAATTATTTTAGTCTCTGGAGATGCAGATGATGACACGCCAACAACTATTTTTGGAAGTGAAGAGGCTTTTTTAAAATTCATTGAAAGTCCAAATATTATACATTGGTTTGCTCAGAATGTAGTTTTATCTCATCCTAAATTAACTCGAATTCCTATCGGACTTTATTATCATACCATTCCAGTTGGAGATTCTGGATGGGAGGTGCCCAAAGTTCCCCCCGTTGAGCAGGAAAACGTATTTAAGCATATTTTAAAAGATTCTTTACCGCTTTCTAAGAGGTTGGTGAAGGCTCATGCAAATTTTCATTTCCAGATGTGGACTAAATATGGTGCGGATCGAATCAGAGCAAAGGAACTTATTCCTGCCGCTTTAGTCGATTATGAGCCGCGTCGCGTCGATAGAGAAACCACTTGGAAAAATCAGTCTCAATATGCTTTTGTGATTTCACCTCATGGTAACGGCCTGGACTGTTGTCGCACTTGGGAAGCTTTATGTTTGGGCTGTATCCCGATTGTAAAAACATCACCACTAGACCCGCTTTACGAAGGCTTGCCTGTCTATATTGTGAATGATTGGAGCGATGTAACGGAGGAAAATTTACGCCGAGTCTTAAAAGATTTTTCTCGACGTAAATTCGATTTAAATCGCCTGACGCTTAAGTACTGGATGGACAAAATTAACTCAAAAAAGATTTCTTAGACCCACTGATCTAAAAAGAGTTTTTTCGAATCAGGGTTCGGTGTCTCGGAAAAATAAATAGCCATACGTAACGCTGGCAGGAAATGAGGTGCAGGCTTCTCTTTGGTTTTCTGACGAATCTCCTCAATGAGTGATTCGGCAGAACGTCCGGATAATTGATCAATGCGATAATATCCGGAATCGAGTAACTCGCGGGCGACATCCACAGGGAAGCGTGGAATGCGCATGAAGGGACTGCAGACCGCTTCTCGACGTCTCTCTTCGGCCCTCAGTCGCTCGGATTCATCCATTACAGACGCGCGAGAATCGCTTGGCCCATTTCCTTGGTGCCCACTGCTTTGGCTCCACCTGCGATATCCGCAGTGCGAATTCCATCAGCAACCGTTTTTTCAACGGCGAGTTCGATGGCCTTAGCTTCGGCTTCTAAGCCGAAGGAGTGACGGAGCATGAGTGCAGCGGAAAGAACTTGGGCGCAGGGATTCGCTTTATCTTGTCCGGCAATATCAGGCGCTGTGCCACCTGAAGGCTCAAAAAGTCCATAACCTTTGCCGTGACGATTGATGTCCATGCCCAGCGAGGCCGAAGCCATCATGCCGAGTGATCCACAGACGACGGCCATCTCGTCAGATAAAATATCGCCGAACATGTTTTCGGTGAGGACGACATCGAATTGTCCAGGGCGAAGCACTAACTGCATCGCGGCATTATCAATATAAATGAAAGCTAAAGTAATATCGGGTGCCTTTTCTTTAATACGCTCAGTGACTACTTTTCTCCAGAGCACCGAGGTTTCGAGAACATTGGCTTTATCCACTAAGGTGATGTGTTTGCGACGAGCACGAGCAGTTGCAATGGCTACATCGGTGATACGCTCTATTTCAGATTTGCGATATACCATCGTATCAATCGCTTCAATATCACCATCAGGTAAGGTGGTGGTTGATTTCGCACCGAAATAAAGTCCACCGGTGAGTTCACGAATGCATACCATGTCCACGCCGTTAGGAATGCGATCAGGTCGGATAGGCGATGTCTCGATTAAATTCTTAAGCAGTAAACCTGGGCGTACATTAGCGAAGAGTCGGAAATGTTTTCTTAAAGGTAAAAGAGAAGCGCGCTCCGGTTGTTCTTTAGGAGGAAGTTTTTCCCACTTAGGTCCACCGACTGATCCGAATAAAATCGCATCCGCTTTACGACACGCTTCCAACGTGGAGTCGGGCAAGGCCTTGCCATGATTATCAATTCCAGCGCCACCGACGTCATGCGTCGAATGCTCGAGGGTGTGACCAGATTTCTTGAGCACAGCTTCGAGTACAGGCAAAGCCACGGCCATGACTTCAGGGCCGATGTAGTCGCCAGGCAGAATTGCAATTTTTAGGTGCATAGAGGAAAGAAAATAAGGCAAAGCTCCGTCCCAAGTGCAAGGACAAGCGATGAGCTGGGAATAATTTAATTCTTAGGCATCGGGCCCGATCCAAAGCCACCACGTACATCGACCACATACCAGGCCTCTACTTTCTCTCGTGCCCATGGCGTGCGACGCAGAAAAGTGAGGCTAGATTTAATCGAAGGATCATAGGTGAAACAACGAATCGGGATACGATTACCCATTTCCTGCCAGCCGTATTTATTCAACAAGTGCTCAAGAACTTTTTGCAGGGTGACCCCATGAAGTGGGTCGCGCGGGTGTTGCGAAGGCGAAGTCATGCTAACCTTATTGCCTGTCTTTGGCGAAGGCCTCTGCGAAATAAGTTAAAATTAAATCTGCACCGGCGCGACGAATGGCGAGTAATGATTCATCGCGGGTTGCCTTAAGATTGAGCCAGCCTTTTTCGGCGGCTGCATGGATTTGTGCATACTCACCCGAAACTTGATAAGCAGCAATCGGACGTGCCGAGGATTCACGAACGTCGCGAATGATGTCTAAATAAATTCCCGCAGGTTTAACCATGAGGATATCGGCGCCTTCCAACTGATCTAAATGAGCCTCGCGAATCGATTCACGACGATTGGCTGGGTTGATTTGATAAGTAGCTTTAGAAAGTGATTCGCCTGATTTTCTGGTGCTTCCAACCGCATCGCGGAATGGACCGTAATAGGCCGAAGCGAATTTAGCCGAATAGGCGAGGATGCCAGTTTGGGTCAGGCCATTCTCATCCAGTGCCTTACGAATCGCATTTACGCGTCCGTCCATCATGTCGGATGGTGCAACAAAATCCGCGCCCGCTTGGGCTGTGAGCACCGACATTTTAACCAGTGCAGCGACCGTCTTATCATTATCTACATCGGTCTTCGCACTATTTAAAATTCCATCGTGTCCGTGTGTGGTGTAAGGATCTAAAGCAATATCCGCAAAAATAACCATCTCCGGACATTTTTGTTTTACTTCACGGATGGCACGCAGGGCGAGATTGTTTGAATTGTGTGCCTCTACGCCGTCCGCCGACTTTTTATTTTCGTCAATTTTTGGAAACGGTGCGATACCATGAATACCTAACTTAATGAGCTCATGACATTTTACAGCCAGTTGTGAAAGTGGAATGCGATTAATTCCTGGTAGGGAAGGAATCGGTTCTAAGTTTTCACCTTCCGTGACAAAAATAGGCTGAATGAGATGGCGAGGCTCGACAGAAATTTCTGTGAGCATGGTACGAATGCCAGCGGTAGCACGTAGACGACGTAAGCGAGTAGATGGGTCGAGTGATTCCGACATCGGAGGGTTGAGTTAGTCGAGTCGCTGTCGAAGGGCAAGGCGAAGGGCAGAGTTCGACCTTCGAGACACAGATTGACTGTGACACTTTGTCAAAATGCCCAGTCACCGTGTCTTAAACCCATGCTGTATTCGATAAAAACCTCAATTTTATGGGTATTTATCGTTGGCACATGCCCTGCCATAGTATGACAAACCCAAAACAATAAACTATGAGTAAAATAATCGGAATCGATCTCGGAACTACCAACTCCTGTATGGCTATCCTGGAAGCAGGTGAAGCCGTCGTCATCGCCAATTCAGAAGGCGCACGTACGACGCCTTCAGTGGTTGCATTCACCAAGACCGGTGAAGTCCTCGTTGGCCAAGCGGCGAAGCGCCAAGCGGTCACTAACCCGAAGAACACAGTTTTCTCGGCAAAGCGCCTCATCGGTCGCAAATTCTCCGAAGTTAAAAATATCGCCTCCAAACTTCCTTACAAGGTCGTTGAAGGAAAAAATGGTGACGCCGCGATCGAATGTGATGTCGATGGAAAACCTCGCGTCTTCACCCCAGAAGAAATTGCCGCCAAAGTTTTAGCTAAACTCAAAGCCGATGCGGAAGCTTACCTCGGTGAAAAAGTTACTCAGGCGGTTATTACTGTGCCTGCATATTTTAACGACTCCCAACGTCAGGCCACCAAAGACGCCGGTACAATCGCCGGTTTAGAAGTACTACGTATTGTGAACGAGCCCACCGCTGCATCTTTGGCTTATGGTTTAGATAAGAAGGGTGATGAAAAAATTGCCGTTTACGATTTAGGTGGTGGAACGTTCGACGTCTCGATTCTTGAAATCGGTGGCGGTGTTTTCGAAGTTAAAGCAACCAACGGCGACACCGAACTCGGTGGCGATAATTGGGATGAACGCATTATCCAATGGCTCATTGACGGATTCCGCGCTGAGCAAGGAATCGATCTTTCGAAAGATCCTATGGCTCGTCAGCGTCTGAAAGAAGAAGCTGAAAAAGCTAAGATTGCTTTATCCTCTTCGAACTCAGTCGATATCAACTTACCGTTTATCACGGCCGACGCGACTGGTCCAAAGCACCTTAACGTCACTCTCACCCGTGCCCAAATGGAAAAGGTCTGTGATGATCTCTCTGAGCGCACCAGAAAACCTTTCGAAAACTGCTTAAAGGATGCTGGTCTCTCCATGAATCAAGTCGATGAACTCGTCTTGGTCGGTGGTATGACTCGTATGCCTAAGATTAACGACATCGCTCGTTCACTCGCTGGCAAAGATCCACACAAAGGCGTTAACCCTGACGAAGTCGTTGCGATTGGCGCGGCTATTCAGGCCGGTGTCTTGAAGGGCGACGTCAAAGACGTTCTCTTGCTCGATGTTACACCGTTAACCTTGTCGATTGAAACCATGGGCGGTGTATCGACCCCGATGATTGATCGTAACACCACGATTCCTACTAAGAAATCACAAGTGTACTCGACGGCCGCCGACAATCAGCCCGCTGTAGATATCGTTATCCTTCAAGGTGAACGTCCGATGGCTAAAGATAATAAACACCTCGGTACATTTAAGCTCGATGGTATTATGCCAGCGGCTCGTGGTACTCCACAAATTGAAGTGACCTTTGATATCGACGCGAACGGTATTTTACACGTCAGCGCTACGGATAAAGGCACCGGCAAAGCTCAAAAGATTTCCATCACCGGATCTTCGGGTCTTTCGAAAGAAGAAGTTGAGAAGCTCCGTAAGGAAGCCGAACTCCACGCCGATGAAGATAAGAAAGCTCGTGATGGTGCTGAAGCTCGCAATCAACTCGACGCCATTATCTTCCAAGGTGAAAAACAAATCAAAGAAAACGGAGACAAGTTCCCTGGCGACACTAAGGCCCAAGCCGAAGCTGCAATCAAGGAAGGTCAAGAGCTGCTCAAGAAACCTGAAGCCACCGCTGAAGAGTTCCAAAAGGCGCACGAAGCCATCATTAAGCCACTCAGCGAAGCCGCTCAGGCGATTTACGCTGATGCCGCTAAACAAGCCGAAGCTAACCCTCAAGGTGGTGCCGAAGCTAAAGACGGAAAAGCTAAAGATGGCAAAGTGGTTGACGGAGACTTCGAGGTTGTAGACGACGGTAAGAAATAATCTCTCATAATGTTCTTAAAAGGGCCAGCCAACCAGCTGGCCCTTTTTGTTTTTATATCGCTCAGCCGTTGACCAAATGCCGTAGCTGTGTTGGTTTTGAAGTGTGAAATCCTCCGAGCAGTTATTCCAAGAAGCCCTAGCGATGATTCCAGGCGGGGTTAATTCTCCCGTGCGAGCCTTTCGCTCGGTCGGTGGTACACCTTTTTTTACCAAGTCAGCCAATGGCGCGCGATTAACGACTGTAGATAATAAGCAGCTGGTTGATTTCGTTCTCACCTGGGGACCCGCGATTCATGGACATAATGATCCTGAAATCCGCAGCGCTATTCAGGAGGCTCTCAATGCCGGAACAAGTTTTGGTACGCCTAATCCTCTGGAAGTTGAAATGGCTAAACTGATTTTAGAATGTGTACCGGCGGTTAAAAAAGTACG
>CAIMFE010000108.1 GCA_903840235.1 uncultured Opitutia bacterium
AATATTCAGCGCTTACAACAAGGCACTGAAAGTCGCTTTGGCTCCCACAAAAAATAATTTATGTCAGCTCCACGCACCATCGGCATCGGCATTCTCGGCTTTGGCACTGTAGGCCAAGGCGTCTGGAAGCATTTAACTGACAAGAAAGCGGACCTCGAATCACGCCTCGGCGTAAAAATCGATTTACGTAAAGTCGCCCTGCGCGATCCCAAAAAATCTCGCGCCATCAAAATTTCGAAAAGTAAAATTACCAAGAACGCTTACGAAGTCATTGATGACCCGAATGTACACGTTGTCTGCGAACTGATCGGCGGAACCACCAAAGCCAAAGAGTTCACCCTGCGTGCATTAAATCAAGGTAAGGTCGTCGTCTCCGCTAACAAAGCCCTCCTCTGCGGTCATGGTCCTGAAATCTTCAAAGCCGTTCGCAAACATGGCGGACAATTCCTCTTCGAAGCCAGCGTCGCCGGTGGTATCCCCATCATCAAAGCAATTCGTGAAGGCCTCGCCGCCAATCGTTTCGAACTGATCGTCGGTATCCTCAACGGAACTTGTAATCACATCCTCACTCGCATGGGTGAAGATGGTTTGTCTTTTGCTGACGCTCTCAAAGAAGCTCAAGAACTCGGCTACGCTGAAGCAGATCCTACACTCGATGTCGATGGCATCGACGCTTGGCATAAAGCTTCCATCCTCGCCTGGCTCGCCCACGGAAAATGGGCACCCGCCAATCGCACCCTCGTTGAAGGCATCCGCAATATCGGCCCAGCGGATATCGACTTCGCTCGTCGCTTCGGTTTCGCACTAAAACATTTAGCAGTCATCCAACGTAATTTCGAAAAGAATTGGATGACCGTCGGAGTCTATCCTGCACTCGTTCCTAATCGCGATATCCTCGCTCGAGTTTCTGGCGTCAACAATGGCATCACTCTTCGCGGTGACGTCGTCGGTGCCACCACCCTCGCCGGTCGCGGTGCCGGTGGCGATGCTACCGCCTCAGCTGTGATTGGTGATATCGTGGATGCGATCGCCGCACTGACCGGTAATTCCAAACAGGGTCTCTCGGGTGACGACTTAGTCGCCCGCGAAAAACAAGGCCTCGAAGTCCGCATGGGCGACCTCGATGAAATCATTTCTCCTTTCTACCTCCGTCTTTCGTTATTAGACAAAGCGGGTGTCTCCGAAGGTGTTTATAAAATTTTCTCGAAACACAAAGTTTCCATCGCTCGTGTGATTCAATACGAACACCCGAACAAAGGTCGCGGTACCGTCACCCTTTCAACCTACCCCGTCAGCGAACGAAAAATGGACGCCGTTCTCAAAGAATTGCGCCGCTTAAAAACCGTTCTCGAAGAGCCTTTCCTTCTTCGCATCTTCAACCCTGAATCGTAATTTCGGATGGCACTGATTGTTCAAAAATACGGCGGCACTTCCGTCGGCAATGTGGATCGCATCCAAAACGTTGCAGCCAAAATTAAAGAGCAATGGTCCAAAGGTCATAAACTAGTCGTCGTCGTTTCCGCACGCAGTGGTGTGACGAATGAATTGATCGGACGTGCGAAAGCTCTGATGCCTTTGCCCGACGAACGTGAGATGGACGTCTTGATGACCGTCGGTGAACAAGAAACCATCGCCCTCACAGTCATCGCCCTTCACGCCATCGGCGTACCCGCAGTTTCACGCACCGGAGCCCAAGCCGGAATTATTACCGACGCCGTTCACACGCGCGCCCGTATTATCAAAATCACCGGCGGAGATATCGCCGAACGCCTTGAAGAAGGTAAAGTCGTCATCGTCGCCGGCTTCCAAGGCGTCACCCCCCATGGCCAAGTCACCACCCTCGGTCGCGGCGGTTCCGATCTAACGGCGATTGCTGTGGCGGCGTCCATCAAAGCCGATGTCTGCCAAATTTATACCGACGTCGACGGCGTCTATACCGCCGACCCTCGCATTGTTTTATCCGCGAAAAAAATGCATGAGATTTCCTACGAGGAAATGCTTGAACTTGCCTCCAGCGGTTCCAAGGTCATGCAATCTCGCTCCGTAGAATTCGCACAAAAATATAATGTTCCCTTTGAAGTTCGTTCTTCATTTAATGACCAACCCGGCACACTCGTGAAAGCTATCGACAAAACCCTTGAAGACGCAGCCATCGCTGGCGTCGCCCTCGACCGACTCCAAACGCGCGTCACCGTCAATGACCTGCCCGATAACCCTCAGGCCATCGCCACCCTCTTCGACGACCTGGGTGAATCCGGCCTCAGCGTCGACATGATCATCAAGAACCTCGGCAAAGATGGTAAGTCCAACCTGACTTTCTCCGTCAGCACCGATCAATTCGTCCGCGTCGAAAAAGTCGTTAGCCAAACTCTCAAGAAATTAGGCTCCGGCACCGTCCGCTCCGCCGGTGAAATTTCTAAACTTTCCATCGTCGGCGTCGGCATGATCTCCCACCCCGGCGTCGCTGGCACACTCTTCAAAGCCCTCGCCTCCGTCGGCGTTAATAGCGAACTGATCACGACCTCCGAAATTAAGATTTCTGTCGCCCTCGAGCCCGCGAAAGCCGACGCCGCCATCCGCGCCGTTCACACGGCTTTTGGCTTAGATAAGAAGGCGTAAGGCCCTCTCACTCGCCTCTTGCCCGCAGCGTTCTCCTTCGCCACACTACGCGGGCATGTTACGCCATACACTAGTCACCGCTCTTCGACTATTCAGTCTGTCGATCAGCGTCCTAGTCGCCCAAGATATTCCGGTTCCAATTTTGTCCTCGGTAGATGACAAATCACTCCCCAGCGCCCGCGATCGTAGCTTACTGCAATTAGCCCAACAAGCCCAAGAGGCCGGTCTTTCCTCCAGCGCCATCCAACTGTTCAACGAAGTCATTAAGAGCAAAAATGCTTCCGACCAAGATAAGAACGCAGCTCAACTGGGCCTAGCGACTTGCCTCATCGAACGAAATAAAAGCGCCGAAGCTAAAGCCGCTCTTAAAAATATTCCCGATTCTCCCAGCAAGAATCTACTCGCGGGATTAGTTGCCTTTCTCGATAACGATTTAATCAGCGCAGGAGAAATTGCTGATAAATTAAATATCAATTCTCTCTCACCCGCCGAAGTACCTTGGCTCCACACCCTCAAAGCCCTCCTCGCCAACGCTAAGTTCGACAACGATAATTTTAATACGAACCTCAATCTTGCGACCCAAAGCGCTCTCTCCGAAGAGCAACGTCAGCGCATTCAAGCCCTCTGCTACCGTGCCTCCGTCATCAGCGGAAAAATCAACGACAGCGTCATCAACGCGCTCCGCGATCTTGTTAAGAATAATAAAAATTCTGAATTCAACTTTACCCACCAACGTAATCTCGCCCTCGCCCTCGCCCGCCAAGAAAAGAAAAACGAAGCACTCGCGATCTTAAAGAATTTAGAAAACTTAACCGAAGCCCAAGAAGCCGAAGCGGATTTACTGCGTGGTTTAATTTCGGGAGCCGACAGCGCCGAGGGTCGTAAATTCCTCAAGTCCACCGCCCAAAATCGATCCATCGACCGCCTCCGCATTACCGCCATTCAATCTCTCGTCGCCGCCGCCTCCGAAGCCAAACCGGGTGACATCAATTCAATCGCCAATGAGGTTTATGATTTTCTCACCAAACAACGCGAAGGACAACTCAGCTACGAATGCCCCCGCGATCCGTCCGTGCTCGATACGATTCACCTCGCTCGCGCCCAATTAATGTACCTGGCCGGAAATAATGAAAAGGCCCGACAAGCTGCCACCGAATTACTTAAAGAAGTTCCCGCCAGCCCACTCGCCCGCGAAGCGACTCGCCTCCTCGCCGTCATCGCCTGGAGCGATGGTTCCTACCGCCTCGCGTCTTCGTACATCGACAGCTTAGTCGAAGGCAAAGAAGGTATTCCGCGCGATGTCCTCCGCATGGTCTCAGCCGACTGTCTCTACTTAGCCCACGATTATATTTTAGCCGAAAAAGCCTACGCCACGATTCAGAATGAAACCCAAGGC
>CAIMFE010000109.1 GCA_903840235.1 uncultured Opitutia bacterium
AAAATTTCCTTACGAGTGTTCTCCTGCATCTCGTCGTAGAACTTCTTCTGATTGTCTTCGAAGTCACAGTAAATGATTTGTTCAATCTTCGCAGGTAACTCGGGAGCTACGGCTACCTTAGAGCGACGTAGTAAATACGGCGCTGCCATTTGTAATAATCGGTCGTCGTGCCATTTTCGGTCATCCATCGCGACACGCTCTTCAACCTTAGGCAAGTAGCCAGGCATCAGGTAACCAAAGAGGGAACGAAGATCTTCTAGTGAGTTTTCAACGGGCGTACCCGTTAAAATATAGCGACCTTTCGCAATGAGTTGTTTGACGGCCTTGGTCGACTGCGCTCGAGGATTTTTAATATTCTGTCCTTCATCGCAAATCGCCACACCCCAATTTACCATCGAGAAAGAGCCGATATCGCGGGCTAAGGTGCCGTATGAAGTGATGACTAAATCGTAACGCTTTAAGAATTCGGGCGATGATTCACGGAACTGTCCGTGGTGCGGTAAAACTTTCATGCTCGGCGTAAATCTCCGCGCTTCCCGTCTCCAATTTTCAACCAATGAAGCAGGGCAGATAACCAGACAGGGCCCGTCGGCTGGACGTTCGCGACGTACGACTTCCATGAAGGCCAACGCTTGAACAGTTTTACCGAGACCCATTTCGTCAGCCAGTAAACCGCCTAAATTATTCCGGTGTAAGTGCCATAACCACGCGACGCCTAACTTTTGATAGATGCGCAACATCTGATCAAGGTCTTCACGAATTGGTGCTGGTTGTAATTTGGAAAGATTACGAATCGCATCCGAACGCTTGGTCCAAGTTTCCGGAGGAGCAAAGGCCGCTTGTAATTCTTCGGCAATCGCATCGGCACTCGCTAAGTCTGCAAAGCCGATTTTCAAATTCATATCTAAGTCTACATCGCGCTTGGATTCGCCGGTGATTCGACGTTGGGCATTGCGAATAGACTCAAGTAATTCGGGGGTAATCAGACGAGGTCCGCGGTCGGTATAGAAGAACATTCTTCCGCTAGCTAAAGCTTCTTGAACCACTTTCGGGGTCTTACCTTCCGGATCAATGCCGATGGCAAAGCGATAGCCTTCGGTGTCTTCAGCG
Organism: uncultured Opitutia bacterium; assembly: GCA_903840235.1. Classification (GTDB taxonomy): domain Bacteria; phylum Verrucomicrobiota; class Verrucomicrobiia; order Opitutales; family UBA953; genus UBA953. The sequence continues at coordinate 1,111 of CAIMFE010000109.1, forward strand.
GCTGCACATTTCGCTTTGGCTAACTGCACATTGCGCAGGGAGTGCGATAAATTGTGCGTAAAGTATGCACGATTATCTTCGCAAAGGATTTTGTGATGTCGGGCCAAGAAATTCAGCACCTGAATCGTGCCACCTAATCTCCACTCCCGGGTACTGGTTTCTAAAATGAATCCGTTACGTTGTAGAACTTCACGTAATTCAGCCACTGCTCCACCGGCTTTTTGGGGGAGGCGAATGCGTAACCATTTCATGGAACCATCCACCCAAGTTGTATCTTCGCTACCACGATCTTGCGCACGAATTTCTTCTTTCTCGTCATCTAATTCTTCTCCGTTGGCAGTCGTTTGCGGAGTCGGATTAGGGTCGTCTAAATATTCATGCACACCTGCAAGCTCGTTGCCATTCCACACCATCGGTGTTTCAGGCGCATTCGCCATGCGGAATATAGTGAGGTCTTTTCCGAAGGCTAGAAGCTGTCGTAGGTGTCGACGAGTGAGAGGGAGGAGGCCTTGGAGTTTTCCGTTACAAAGATTTTCTAAAATCGACAGGAAAATAACCGTATTGGTCTCAATCGTCCAAGCTTTCGTGCGATCAATATTTTCCGGCGCCACTTGGACGTCATCAATCCGTAATTCTAAACGACAAATAATTTCATCTCGTTGTGAGGAGGTCGCAATATTCGGTGGAATAATAAAGCGGACTTCAATCGGAGTACCTTTTTTCGGAGAAAGATTAATCGTGCGTAACTTCGGACCGCTGCTCGCTAAATTATTGGCGGGCGCCGTATTCTTATCTTCCGCGAGCTTGGCGTCATTGGCTTTTACTTTGGTCGGCTCGATATCATCGGTGAGCTTGAGATAGCCTTCTTTAACCGCTAAAACTAAATAGGCGGCGAGGGAGTGAACGCAGAGCTTGCGTTGAACCAAGGAAACTTCGCACGCACACTCATTGCGCTGGAAGGTGATGGATCGTAAGTTCCAAATGGCCTCGCGAGATTCCTTACCGTCGTCGACCGTCGCCTGAACCGTGGGAAACGTCCAGTTGGCCTTCTTTACTTTGCCTTTAGCAATCAGCTCCTTGGCAAGGAGAATAGTGGCCCCACCGGCGAGATCAATGAGCTCGTCCTCTGAGATATTTGGCAACGGCTGACGTGGAGCCATTAGTGGTTATTTACGTGGGTAGATGCTTCACGTGTGGAGGCATCAAATAATGAATGTTAGGAAAGACTTTTCGCTTTAAGAAGCGACGTCTTGGTCCGTTACACCAGGGTGCATCTCATAGATGCCTACCGGAGTCGTCGGACCTGTCATTACAATGGAGTAGTCGGCCCCAATGCCAATCACAATCTTACCCCCAGGCATATTTACCGTTAAATCGGCATCAACTAGCCCCATTTTGTAGGCCACCGCCGCACAGGCCGATGAGGATGAGCCCGACGCCAAAGTGTAACCTGCGCCACGTTCCCAGATTTCAATTTGAATGTTCTTACGATCCAAGACCTTTAAAAATTGTACGTTGGTACGATTCGGAAAATTGGTGTGCAGTTCTAAATCAGGTCCGTAGGTCTTAGCTAAATCAGCAGTCAGATTATCAACAGGAATCACGCAGTGCGGATTTCCCACCGTCGCCGCCCAATATTTAAAGGTCTTACCTTTTACAGTGATTTCTTCACCTAAGACTTCACGATCAGGTCCGACGTGAGGAATCTGCGGTGCACGGAAGGAGACTTTACCCATTTCTACGCGAATGCGATTACCGCCTTCGAAAACGGAACAGCCCACTAATCCACCCGGGGTATGAATTTTAAATTCTTCACCTTCTTTGACGCGACGAGTTTCTAAAAGGTGACGACAGAAAATTCGAATGCCGTTTCCAGACTTCTCCGCTTCGGATCCATCGGGATTTAAAATGCGTAAACCAAAAGCACCGTCTTTACGTTCAATCGGACCGTAAAGAATTCCGTCTGAACCTAAACCGTAGTGACGATGACAAACTTTGCGGATCACTTCAGGAGAAAAGAGGGTCGGACAATCTTTTGGCTCTAAAACCAAATAGTCATTTCCTAGGGCATGGTACTTCGCAAAGCGCATAAGGGTATAATGGCTCTTTTTCGTAGAGAAAAGCAAGCCCACGCATGTCTAAATTACCGCCGATCGAGCGAGCGATAATGAATCGCCTCGAGTAAATGCGCCGTCGAAATTTGCTCCGCATTGGCTAAGTCTGCAATCGTCCGCGACACCCGCAAAATGCGGTCATAAGCACGTGCCGACAGCGATAATTTCTCCATGGCCTGTTGCAATAAATCCCCTTGGGCATGGTCTAAAGCACAGTTTTCTCGTAAAGCTTTGCCCGACAACAGGGCATTGCAGGCATAGGGCTGATCTTGAAATCTTTTTCTCTGAATTTCTCTCGCCGCTTCAATCCTCTGCCGAATTTCTTTTGAAGCTTCACCGGGTTGAGTATTTCTGAGCTCTTCAATCGAAAGCGCGGGAGCTTCAATTTGTATGTCAATCCGATCCAAGAGCGGCCCAGAAATTTTTGCGCGGTAACGTTGAATATGAACTTGGGAACACCGACACTCCTTCTGGCGATCTCCTAGATGTCCGCAGGGACAGGGATTCATTGCGGCGACTAACATAAACCGAGCTGGCAGAGTGACTTTCGCTGCTGCCCGTGAAACAGTAACACATCCATCTTCAAGGGGTTGACGTAGTACCTCGAGCGCCGCCCGACGAAACTCCGGTAACTCATCGAGGAATAATACGCCCAGATGCGCGAGTGAGACTTCCCCCGGACCGGGAATACTGCCACCACCGATTAACCCAATATCACTGATCGTATGGTGAGGAGATCTGAACGGTCGCCGCCATTTTTTATTTTTATCCTGAAAAGCTAAACCTGCTGCCGAATGTACGGATAAAATTTGAATATATTCATCGGCATTGGGCGTGGGTAGAATGGAGGGTAGGCGTTTTGCGATCAGCGACTTTCCTGAACCAGGTGGGCCCAAAATGATGATATTATGCCCGCCCGCCGCTGCGACTTCGACCGCTCGCCGAACTTTAATTTGTCCCTTCACCTCCGAAAAATCAGGCTCACCATCATCAGCCGTTAATAATAAATTTTCATCTCTAGGTGGTAGTGGCTGATACTTGGGATCGTTCGATAAAAATCGCAATGCGCCATCGAGCGAATCCACCGCAACCGCTTCAATGTCTTTTACCAACGCCGCTTCCTCCGCCGAAGCTCTGGGTAAAATCACACCTTTTAGTTTTAATTTTTTGGCTAGTAGGGCAATGGCCACTCCGCCTTTAACCGCACGAGTTCCACCACTGAGTCCTAATTCGCCAGCAATTAAATAATCAGACAATTTATTTTTATTAATTTGCCCAGTCGCCGCCGCCATCCCAATCGCAATCGGTAAATCGTACATTGAACCTTCTTTACGTAAATCGCCCGGCGCTAAATTAATCGTAGTTTTGGTTTCATACCCGCGCAGCCCCGTGTTTTGTAACGCCGAGAGAACGCGATCTTCCGATTCCTTCACGCCCTTGTCTGGTAGGCCTACGATTTCTAATCTCAAGTCACCGACCTCACCCGTATTTACTTCTACCTCAACAGGCACGGCTTCAACGCCGACCAGCGCAGCCGAATGGAGCGATGCAAACATACCCCCACAAACCTGAATCATCACAGCTCTTCAAGTGACGACTACTGGGCTATTTATTGGGTAAAACCTACCAGATACCGACTATTTCTTAATGGATTTTAGCAGGGCAGGGATATCGACTGAATCTCGTATCATTTTTTCAATAATCGGAATTTTATCCGAGTCCTGCTTCATCGTCTTCACGGTCATATTATTAATACGTGCCGTGACTGCGAACGACTCTGCTTCAACAGCCGCTACAGGAATGCCTGCATCGGTCAACTTTTTCATGAGGGCATCATTTGGCAGTAAGCCGTTCGACAAAATAATTCCCGCTAAAGATTTGGCACCACCACCTTCAATGAAAGCTTCAAGTAGGTCTTCACGATCTCCCGGAACAATGACGAGCGTACCATTGACCCGAAAATATTCAGCGGCGCGACGGGCTGACATCGCCCCAATCACGACGCGACGTACTCGACGCAATCCTGCGGGCTGGTGAATCCATCGTGCTTTGGTTTCTTCTGCTACCTGATCAAGATTCGGATAAACCAAAGTTTCTTGCAGAGGTACGACTCCAATCAAAGGTACGCCTAATTTTTTCAATCCACGGCTGGCGAAGTCGCGAATGAAATCAATTTTATCAGGTAATACTTTATTTAAAATGACGCCCACAACTTCGACACCTGATTGGTCGAAAAGGGCCTTATTGAGGGCGATTTCATCAATCGGTTTACCAATACCACCCGCTGCTACAATGAGCGCTTTAGAGCCTAAAACCTTGGCGTTATCGGCATTAGAGGCACCGAACACTGAACCGACTCCCGCGTGTCCGGAACCTTCCACCACAATAATATCCTTACCGTACGCAGCACGGTCGAACGCCCGACAGATTCGGTCTTTTAATTGAGGACCAATCTCGTTTGGATTTTCTAAATAGTTTTTGGTGAACTCAGGCCCAATCGCCACGGGCGACATCGCTGCGATCGGAATATCTAAAGAAAATAATCCATCGATGAGTAAAGTATCTTCATCCACTTGATCTTCACCCGATTGCACAATGCGTTGAGCAATCGGTTTAATGTAACCGACATTCAGACCCATGGTTTGCAAAGCCGCGGTTAAGCCTAAGCAGGTCGTGGTCTTTCCATCATTCATCCGCGTTGCTGCGACAAAGATACGACTCGTATCTTTATTCATCGGGCTATTGAGTAGGCCCGGAATATTATCAGCGAAGCGTTTGCGTGAAGCCATAGTGAGACTGCTTAGTCTTTTAGCTTCGGATAGAGGAATGATTTGTCGACCGCCTGTGCTGCCACAATCACCGCGGTACCAA
>CAIMFE010000110.1 GCA_903840235.1 uncultured Opitutia bacterium
CGGGTGCTCAAGCGTTCCACATCCATCCCCATGCCGACTTGGCTCGTATCTACTTTATTTGGGCAAATGGGGTCCGAAACACTCTTAGCCGACCTCTCCATCATGCCCGAGGTCGCTCTAAAATCAGGTTTCAAATTTAATACGCCCGAACTCAAAGCCGCCCTAGTTAAAGCATTGAAAGAATGATTTTAGATTGAGTTTAGAATAGTAAATCCAAATGTTAACTCAGTATGTCTCGTAAACATTCACTTAATTTATCATGGGTATTAATGACGACCGTTCTTTTGTTCGTAGGTTGTGATGACAACAAGGACACCAATGCAAGAACGCCGGAGTTCGATGATCCAGATTTTCGGCAAGGTCTCACTTACGAAAAACAACATGAGACCCGTCGAGCACTCGAATGCTTCTTGCGGGTGATCGATAAACGCAATGGCTCAGCGGAATCACACCTCGAAGCCGGCCGGATGTATATCGATTTAAAAGACCCGCTGCCCGCCATTTATCACTTCAACGAATACATCCGGTTGAAACCCAACTCCGACCAAAGTAAAATTGTTCGTCAGATGATTAAAACCGCCGATAAACTCTATCTCGAACAAATCCCAGGACGACCCATGGAGCCCGATGCCGCGGGTACGACTGATCAAAACTCACAACTACAAAAATTAAGAGCTGAGAATGATAAGCTAAGACGTGAAAACGCGGAACTAACCCGTATCAACAAAGTCAGCGAAATCCCCACGAGTAATTCAACGCCAACAACAAATATTAAAACTTCATCCACGGGTACCAAGAGTTCGACCACTTATGTCATCAAGATGAATGATACGCTTTCATCCATCTCCAGAAAATTCTACGGTACCGATTCAAGAAAAACTGAAATTTATAACGCCAATAAAACTAAAATAAAAAATCCATCGAAACTCGTGGTGGGCGTGACGATTGAGATTCCGCAGTAGTTATGCGTATTACCCGCATTCGCACGGTCGACTTTAGAAACTTAGTTTTTGCGGATGTAAATACGGACAACGATCACGTTTTTCTGACCGGCGATAACGGCCAAGGAAAAACCAATTTATTAGAAGCCGCGGGCTTGGTTTCCACCTTTCGTTCTTTTCGTACCAGCGAAATTACCCCGCTCATTCGTAAGGACTGCAAAGAAGCACGCATCCGACTCGATATCGTGGACGGCTCCGGCGAACAGGTTGTCGAAATTCAACTAGCTAAAGGCTCACGTAAAGCCGTCGTGAATAATACTCCGGTGCGTTCGGTCTCCCAACACTTAGGACTTTTTCCCACCGTCGTTTTTTGTTCGGACGATTTACGATTAATTCGGGGACAGCCTTCTAATCGACGCCGCTGGCTAGATGCTGCGATTGGTAGCACCGACGGCGTTTATCTGAATGCCGTTCGCGATTACCAACGTGCCCTCGAAGGGAGAAATGCTTTGTTAAAAATGGAGAGACCGTCCGACGACGAATTGCGCGCATTTGAAAAAATCATGTTCTCCGCAGCAGTGATTATAAATCAAACTCGTGTCGCAGTAGTTCCTGAACTCGCAGAGACCTTACGCGCAACGTGCACTCGCTCGGGTTTTCCCAACAAAGGTGCCGATCTCATTTTCCAAGCTGATAGTCCGATTGACTCACTGGCCGAGCTCTGGGAAAAAAATCGTTCCGCTGAAAAAATCACGGGGACCACCTTACGCGGACCACAGAAAGATGATTTTAATGTTCTCTTCGAAAATCAAGACGCCGCTGATTTTGCCTCCGAAGGTCAGCAAAGACTCCTTGTTTTAGCCCTTTGCTTGGGTCGATTAAAACGCGACGTACTCCGCACCCCCACCCCTCCTGTTATTCTGGCGGACGATGTTCTGGGGGAACTGGACGACACGCGTAGACGGGCATTTTGGCAGGAAGTAGGCGATTCTCATCAAGTAATTGCCACAGGAACCGTCCCACCCCCGTCCGGAAATTGGCTGACTTATAAAGTCAGCGAAGGAACCTATACCCGAGGTTGATTTTGGCGTTGTTTTATGGGCATCTGACCCCTTGGATAGGGGCATGACCGACTTTCTGCTCTACGCCGCCGTTGTCTTCTTATTTTTAGTCAGCATCCTTGTTGTGCTCATCATCCTCATGCAGCGCCCAAGCGCCAACGCAGGAATGGGGGCCGCTCTCGGTGGCGGTGCCGCTGAAAGCGTTTTTGGTGGTGAATCTGCCAACGTCCTTACGAAAATGACGACGACCTTAACTGTCATTTTATTCGTTTTAAGTTTTGGCTTATACCTCGGTTTCGTTGCGCGTGAAAACAAAGGACCCAAAGCCCTCACACCCGCACCGACCGTCACCGCTCCTGCTAAACCTGAACCTGTTAAAACTCCAGTCAGTGCAACTCCTGCCAGCCCAGCAGCGGCACCAGCCACACCCGTCGCTCCGGCCACGAATTCCGTCAGCACACCGGCTGCACCTGTTAAGTCTGAACCTGTCCCAGCTGCACCCGCAGCCACGGGCACCAAACAGTAATCAGCAGTGCCACGACTCTTACTCAGCTTGCTAATCTGCTGGGTGACTCTGTCCTGCCCCTCTCAAAGCTATGCCCAAGGCAACTTTGATGATGATGGTTTTGCCCAATTAAACAGCGAGCAAAGCGATCAGGTCTTACAGCTTTTTCGACAGTCAAGAATCCCAGGAAATTTTTTTCTAAAGTTTAATATTATTCATAAACCACGCCAGGGTGAAAATAAAAAGCCCGTGGAAGGCGCCCTCTGGGCCGGCTGGGCCGACTTCGGGCCGCAAGTGCGTGGCGAGATTTTTGATAACGATGGGCAAACTCAGCTGTCCTTTATCGCCGTTAAAAATTTCAAACAATCATCACTCTGGATTTCCAATAATTTGAAACCCGCCCAAGTCGGAAATTCAAACGAAGCGAGTGAGCCCATCGTACCTGGACTGATTCTGAGCGCTTTCGATATCAACCTGCCCTTCACGCACTGGAAAGACACAAAATATACGGCGACGCTAAGATCGCGTGGTCGGGGTGTGCATTTCTTCGAAGCAATAAATCCAACTCAAAGTGAACCTGCGAAAGTGGTGTATGGAATCGATCGCACCTACGGCGCGCTCACCGAAGCGACTTATTACAGTCAGACCGGAAAAATTACGCGAACGCTAAAAATTGAAGACTTTGCTAAAGTCGATGGCCAATGGATGGTCAGCACCTGCAGTATTCGCGATGAAACGACTCGGGATATCGATGTCTTTAAAATTACCGATGCCGCCGTCCGCATTAATTTACTCGAGAAAACTTTTACGCCCGAAACTTTAGTTGAAAAAGCTAAATTCCCCACTCCCGCCGAGTTAAAAAATCTCTAATCATGAGCGCACCCGCTTTAAAAATTACCCAGTTCTGCAATCTGGTGACGAATAATAAGAAAATTAAGGATTTTACCGGAGCAAATAATGGCCTGCAATTTCGCGGTAATCATAAAGTTCGCAAAGTCGGTGCCGCCGTCGATGCCGGAGCAAAAGTTTTTGAACAAGCAGCTAAACGTGGCGTGGATTATTTAATTGTTCACCACGGCATACATTGGTCGACCGTGTCTCCTAAAAATGAAGTCAAGAAACTGCGACAAGCCGCACTGAAGAAAAGTAAATTGTCACTCTATTCAAGCCACCTGCCTCTCGATGCTCATCCGGCGATCGGTAATAATGCTTTAATCGCCCAAGACCTCGGACTGAAAGTGGTGCGTTGGTTTGTCGATTTCGAAGGCCTACCCATCGCTTGTATTTGTCGCGGTATCAGTCGTAAAAAATTAAGTCAGCGTTTAAAAAAGTCTTATCCGAAAACCTTTAAGGCGATTGAATTCGGATCCAAGAATCCCAAGTGGATTGCCATTCTCAGCGGCAGCGGACGCAGTGCACTGCCCTATTTAAAGTCAGAAAATTGCGACACACTCATCACGGGCGAACTTCGTGAAGAACATTTCAACGAAGCCCAAGAACAGGGATGGAATCTTTACCCTTGTGGACATTATGCGACGGAAACCTGGGGCGTGAAAGCACTCGCCGCTGCTGTATCTGCAGAGTTTGGTATCCCTTGGGAGTTTATCTCGACCGATAATCCCCTTTGAGCATGTCGGACTATCGCGGTCGCATCGCCCCCACGCCTACCGGCTTATTGCACGTGGGCCATGCTCGCACCTTCGCCCAGGCCGCCGAACGAGCTAAGCGTGCCCATGGACAACTCCTCTTTCGTATAGAAGATTTAGATGCGCACCGTTGTCGCGATGAGTTCGCCCAGAAGTCGATGGAAGATTGTCGCTGGCTGGGCTTTAAATGGAATGAAGGTCCCGATGTCGGTGGCGTATCTGGACCCTACATTCAGTCCCAAAGAATCAAATATTATTTAGAAATATGGAAACTATTACACGCCACTGGACTTATCTATCCGTGCGACAAATCACGCAAAGATGTCGAACGCGCCTTAGTCGCTCCTCACGTCGAGGATGATCAAGAGCCGATTTTTCCGATTGAATTACGGCCTGATAAAAATCTGGGACTCGATGCCACCGAACCAGGAAATCAAAACTGGAGATTCAGAACTCCTCTCGGTGAAGAAATTAAATTCCATGACGAATTACAGGGCGATCAGTCATTCACTGCGGGAAAAGATTTCGGAGATTTTCTGGTCTGGCGAAAAGACGGATTTCCTTCCTACGAACTAGCCGTGGTTGCCGATGATCATGCGATGAAGATTACCGAAGTAGTTCGTGGTGCCGACCTACTACTCTCCACGGCGCGACAGATTTTACTGTATCGCGCACTTAATTGGACCCCGCCACAATGGGCACACGTTCCCTTAGTAACGGACGCCCAAGGTCAACGTCTCGCCAAACGAACGAAAGGTCTCTCCATCCAAGAGCTTCGCGAGAAAGGCATTACCGCAGAAGCCGTTTTAACTGCGCCCCTGAAGATACTCTCAAATTAATCCAGTATTCATTGCCTTCGAAGCCCTAAGCCCTAGACCCACTTTATGCAGTCCACCCGGATATTACTCTTAGATAACGGCTCACTCGAAGCCGCGACGACCCTGAGTTTACGGCGCCTATCTAAAGAAGTGGGCAAGATTATCGGACATGAAGTTTACCCTGTTTCGGTTCTGCATTCGCAAAAAGTAGCTCCTGAACTTTTAGATAATAAACCCGCACAGATTTTTTCCGAAGCAATCCAGCAGGCCGGTCGTGATGGAATTGAGAAAATAATTGTGCTCCCGCTTTTCATGGGCCCGAGTCTGGCCATCACGGAATTTATTCCAGCGCAGTTCCAACTCCACGCCCCCAAAGAGATGCAAATGGTTGTCGCCGATACTTTATTCGGTGTGGATGGAGAACTTTGCGATATACTCATCGACAATCTAAAAGCGACTTCTTGGCAGAAAGATAAATCGACGGTTCTGCTTTGCGATCACGGCACTCCGATTATCGAAGTAAATCGTGTGCGTAATCTGTTAGCTAAAGAAATAAGTGAAAAACTTGGATTAAATTCTCACCAGCCCATTGCCTGCTCAATGGAGCGACGCGAGGGCGATCAATACGCTTTCAACGAACCGCTCTTAGAGTCCGCACTTTCCAAGGCATCCTCCCACGCTATTGTTCTCATGCAGTTCCTGCTTCCTGGTCGCCACGCTGGAACAGGCGGCGATGTGGCAGAAATTTGCGAGAAGCACGTGCCGAATGGTATCACCTGGGAACTCAGTCCTTTAATTGGCACACACCCCAGCCTTCCTCGCTTATTAGCCCGCCGATTCAGCGAATTAAAGGCTTAGAGAGTTTCTTCGAAACTACCTGCTAGGTCGCTTAATTGCGAGTTCGTAACCACGACGCCGACCACGGCGATTAAAGGCGTAGGTAACGAAACTAAGTCTACTTTATCTTGAGCGAGATCCGTTAACTTGGTGATCACATCCGTTGCACCGACTTGTGAAATTTTAGAGAGCAGTCGCACAGGCATATTTTTATCAGCACCCGCATTGATTAATTTCTGAGCCACTTCCGGTAATTTTTTAGCGCCCATGTATAAGCACAAGGTCGCGCCCGTCTGCACATGCGCTGACCAGTTCTGATCCGAACCATCAGCACAGTGACCCGTTAAAAATGTTACCGAAGCAGCTTTGCCACGATGCGTTAAGGAAAAACCTGCATCAGCTCCCGCCGCAGTCGCCGC
>CAIMFE010000111.1 GCA_903840235.1 uncultured Opitutia bacterium
CCCAGTTCCTCCACGTCTTTCCATCGATCGAGCCGAGCTAATTGATCGGCACCAATAATCCAAACACGTCGAGCATTCGGAAACTCCTTGGCTAATTCTCGTGCGGTATCGACTGACCAACACACGCCCTCGCGGCGAACTTCGCGGTCATCGATCACCGCCCATGGACAGGGTTCAAAAGCTAGTCGCGACATCGCCAAGCGATCCGCCGCCGATGCCAATGGCAATGCCGCTCGTAATGGCGCGAGGCCTGCAGGAATAATCCTGACCTGATCCAGTGAAAGTTGACGCCATGCCGCCGTCGCCGCCGCCACATGGCCAGCATGCGGAGGGTCAAAAGTACCTCCTAAAATGCCAAATGAGGCTGACATATCGACATACTTGCAGACTTGAGCCCTCTGGCAATCCAAAGCAGGCTTGAGCCCAGCCAAATACCGAGAAACACTACACCCATGGCCGTTGCCACAAAATTTCTACCTGCCGGGTTCGACCTCAAAAAGCCTATCGCCGTCATCGCCGGACAAGGACGCTACCCCGCTCTCCTCATCGAATCCGCCCGTGCCCAAGGTGCGAACATCAAGCTTCTCTCTTTTGAACAAGAAACGGATCCGAAATTAATTGAGACATTTTCTCCACAAGACCATCGCTCCATCACCGTTGGAAAATTAGGTCAATTACTTGATGCCTTAAAAGAGGTCGGTGCAGCGGGTGCAGTAATGGCCGGACAAATCACCCCGCGAAAACTTTTTTCAGGAATGATTCCTGATTTAAAACTGGTCGCGCTTTTTGCTAAGTTAAAAGAAAGAAATGCCGAAACAATTTTTGGTGGAATCAGCGAAGAGATTGAAAACCTTGGTATCAAGATGCTCGATGCACGCGTCTTTCTAGACGACCATCTGGTCTCAGCAGGTTGCCTGACGGGCTGGTCCTGCGGTGTTTCCGACACGGAATTAGAATTTGGTACACGCATGGCCCGTGAAATGGCCCGTTTAGATATTGGTCAATCCGTCGTCACCGCCAAAGGCACCGTCATCGCGGTCGAAGCTTTCGAAGGTACCGACCAAATGCTTCAGCGTTGCGCGCTGACCGGCGGAAAAGAAATGCTTTTAATTAAGACAACCAAACACGCTCAAGATTTTCGCTTCGATGTCCCCTGCTTCGGAATTCAAACTTTAGAAAGCATGGCCAAAGGCGGCGTGCAAAAAGCTGCACTTGAAGTCGATAGCGTTATTCTCATCGATCGTCCCGCGGTCATTGCGCACGCGAAAAAATTAGGCATCGATATTGTCGGCTTTCCGAAAAAACAATTTTAGCCGTCGAAAAAATTCCAGGCGAGAATTGACTCGGCAAGAATCCAGCCAGCAATCAGCGCAAAAACTAAGATAAAGAATCGGCGATAGCGGACCCAAAAGCGCGTAGGCTCTTCGGGAGTTTGTACGTAGCCTTCGGAGTCAAAAAATCTTTTAATCGTTTCCCAGATTGAGAAATTTTTTCCCGTATCAATCGTCGGATGGCGATACCCCATGGGTCGATAATCTTTGGGTTTAAACCTCTTAAAAAGGTTGAATAGCATATTCTGACCCTAAAGACATCTCTGACGCTTTACAAGCGACACCTCTAAGCCTAAAGACATCTCTGTGAAGTCCACCACCCGGTCCATTCGCGCACTCAAAGGCATCCGTCCTATCGTCTGCCTCACCGCCTATGATGCAATAACCGCACGGATTGCCGACCAAGGCGGTGCTGATCTTATCCTCGTCGGCGATTCCCTCGGTAACACCGTCCTGGGCATGGAAGACACGGTCGGCGTCACCCTCGAAATGATGGTCCACCACACCGCCGCTGTAGTTCGCGCCAAACCTTCCGCCCTCGTTATCGCCGACCTCCCCTTCGCCCTCGCGCACGAGCCCTTCCCAAAACTTCTTAAATCCTGCCGAACGCTCATGCAAAATGGTGGAGCTCACGGAGTGAAAATTGAAGGCGGTGCCACCCTCGCAGTTTCTATTCTTAAATTGGTCGACGCTGGTATTCCCGTGATGGGTCACGTCGGCCTTATGCCTCAGCGCGTTCACTCGACGGGTTACAAACGCCGCGGATTAAATGCTGCCGATCAACAAAAGATTTTAATCGATGCCCAATCCGTCGCCGCCGCGGGCGCCTTTAGTATCGTGATTGAATGTGTGGATGAAAAATTTTCGCAACAACTGACAGAGTCTCTCGAAATTCCTACCATCGGGATCGGTTCAGGCAGTGGATGCGATGGACAAATTCTCGTTATCCATGATTTACTCGGACTCACCTCCAACCCTCCTCCCTTTGTTAAACCCGAAGCCCAGTTACACCGCGACGGCGTTGCTGCTGTTCAACGCTGGGCTAAAAAAGTACGTAAACCAGGACTAAAAAAATGAACTGCGTCATCTTTGGTGCTGGTGCTTGGGGCACCGCCTTTAGTTTACATTTAAATCGTCAAGGCCACACGGTCACTCTCGTGCCTCGTCGTATCGAACAAGCACTCGAACTCGCGAGCTCGCGCGAAAATAAAGATTACTTGGCCGGACACAAATTACCTCTCTCGATTCAAATAGGCCTCGAAGCGGTTCCTGCTTTGATGGATGCGGATATCGTATTCCTCGCCTACCCATCCAAAGGTCTCGCCGATTTACTCAAACAAATCGGACCATCTATCAAATCATCTGAAACCGTAAAGATGGTTGTCTCGCTTACTAAAGGACTCGATCAAAAAACTTTAGAACGTCCGTGTGAATTGATGTCACAGGCCTTTGGAAAAATTCCTGTCGGCACACTCAACGGACCGAGCAACGCCCAAGAAGTCGCACGTGCCCAACCAACCGCAATGGTTCTCGCATCCAATGCCGATGAAAAAACTTTAAACGAAGTCCAAGCCGCCATCAGCGGACCTTCTCTGCGCACTTATACTTCAACCGATATCGCTGGCGTTGAAATCGGTGGTACCTTGAAAAATGTTTATGCCCTCGGTGCCGGTCTTTGCGATGGCTTAAAACTGGGTGATAATGCCAAAGCTGCCTTCCTTACACGTGCACTCCATGAAATGATGCGGGTTGGCCAAGCCCTTGGTGGTAAAAGCGAAACCTTTCTCGGACTCAGCGGCGTCGGTGACTTGATGGCCACCGCCCACGGCTCTTGGAGTCGTAATCGTGCCCTCGGTGAAGCTATCGCTCGCAATGCCACACAGGCATTAGCGGATCTTGCTTCACGCCGTGATGCCGTTGAGGGCCACCGCGCGACCGAAACGGTCAGTCGCTTAGCGAAGTCACGCCATGTCGACGCTCCGATTTTATTTTGTCTGCATAAAATTCTTTTTGAAGGTCTCGATGCTCGTGCCGGAGTCACCGCACTCATGACGCGCGATCTCAAATCCGAAATATGAGTAGTTGGGACGTCGCCACACGCCCCTCAGCCATTTCGGGTCAAGGTCTCTTCGCCACCCGTGCCTTTTCGCCAGGCGAA
>CAIMFE010000112.1 GCA_903840235.1 uncultured Opitutia bacterium
CTTAAATTTTATCGCGAGGCGGTTAAGAAAGCGGGAAGTGATGCGGACACGCAGATTATCTCCGCACAAATTACGCGGGTAGAAGACGCCCTGCAAATCGAGCGCGAGTTTTCTGAGGCGGTCGCTACGCTATCCATGTTTGGCGGAAAAAAAGTCGTTTGGCTACGCAACTTAAATTGGATGGCTGGTACCAAGCAGTCGGAGTCGCCCGAGGTTAAAGAATCACTGACTCACATGCTTGAGCTCGTCGCCAAAAGTAATGACCTGGTTTCGATTATCATTTCAGCTTCGCCTTTAGATGGTCGCCGCAAGGATCTCCAGGCTTTGAAGTCCGTAGCTAATGAATTTATTGTCCACACTTTCGCGGCGGCCAAACCTTGGGAAAATCAGGGTGAACAAACGGTGATGCAGATTGCGAAGGCGACCGCCTTGTTTAAAAAACTCGGGGTCAAATTTGAGCCCGATGTTCCTGAAGTTTTAGTGGGTCGAGTC
The DNA here is from genome assembly GCA_903840235.1 of uncultured Opitutia bacterium. GTDB lineage: Bacteria > Verrucomicrobiota > Verrucomicrobiia > Opitutales > UBA953 > UBA953. The sequence continues at coordinate 493 of CAIMFE010000112.1, forward strand.
GGTGAATCGACACGCATGGTTTTAATGGAAGTCGAAAAACTCGCCATCTACGTGGGTCCAGGTGGCACTGTCAAAGCGCGTGATGTACTTTTTATCGTCCCTCCTTTTGGTGAAGGAGAATTTTTTGAACCCATTGAAGCTTTCGCAGCACGAGATTTAAAATGGGCTTTAGAATCTTTAGACCGTTATTTTTTTAATGAAAGTTCATGCCGCCCCTTGATTGCTGGTTTACAAAATAGACTACGCTTACTTATCCAGATTCGTTCGCTGGCTGATTCAGGTGATTTGAAAATTACTGCGACAGGGATTCCCAAGGGTCAAATGGAAGTTGCCGCGGGTCGACACAGTGCGACCTTTGGTTCGGCCACAAAATCATCGGCCAATGTTTTTTCGCAAAATGCTTGGTATTTAACGACTCAAGTGGCCCCTGCAGCATTCCATTATACCTTGAGTGAATTGATTGATTTACAGTTAGCCTGCACCGAATGCTTCGATATTTCTAACTCGGGAGGGGATGACGAGGTCGCCCTGCGTGCCATATTCTTGAGAGCGCTTGCCGTTCGTCGTTAAAAATGATACGAAACATCTGAAAATGGATACCGACTTTGTTCCCAACGTTTTAGCCGATCGCTACGCTTCAGCTGCGATGAAGTCTATTTGGTCTACCCGTGGTAGAGTTGTTTTGGAACGCGAGTATTGGATTGCGGTGATGAAAGCCCAAAAAGAATTAGGCTTAGAGATTCCTGCGAACGCGATTGCGGCTTACGAAAAAGTAAAAGACCAAGTTGATTTAAATTCCATTCGTCAACGCGAAGAAACTACCCGTCACGACGTGAAAGCGCGCATCGATGAATTTTGTGCGCTCGCCGGATTCGAACACGTGCACAAGGGTCTCACGAGTCGCGACTTAACGGAATCCGTCGAACAACTCCAAGTTTACCGCTCCCTCCAATTAATCCGTGCTAAAGCCGTTGCGGCGGTTGTGGCCTTAGCCCGTCGAGCGGAAGCCGATCGCGCTCTATTAGTTTCAGCCCGCACTCACAATGTTGCCGCTCAGCCGACCACGGTTGGCAAACGCTGGGCCATGTTTGGCGAGGAATGTTTACGCGGCTTAAATCAAATCGATGGGCAGATTAATCATTTTGCGGCACGCGGACTCAAGGGTGCCGTCGGAACACAGTTGGATCAGCTAACACTTTTTTCAGGTGATAAACAAAAAGTAGCCCAATTAGAAAAGCAGGTCTTGGTGCACTTAGGTATCCCGCATGTTTTAGGGGCGGTCGGGCAAGTCTATCCGCGTTCGATGGATCTTGAAGTGGTATCCGCATTATTATCTTTGGCCTCAGGCCCTTCGTCCTTTGCGAAAACATTGCGACTCATGTCCGGTCACGAATTAGCCAGCGAAGGATTTTTACCTGGTCAGGTCGGTTCCTCAGCGATGCCGCATAAAATGAATGCGCGTACCTGTGAGCGCATTAATGGATTCCATGTGATCCTTCGTGGTTACTTGGCGATGGCTGCATCACTGTCGGGCGAACAATGGAATGAGGGCGACGTTTCTTGTTCCGTCGTCCGCCGTGTTATGCTTCCCGATAGTTTCCTTGCAATCGATGGATTGCTCGAAGCCTTTTTAACCGTGTTAGCTCAGATGGAAGTTAATCAGTCGGTCGTGGAGCGTGAATCGAAACATTATTTACCGTTCTTAATGACGACCACTTTCTTGATGGAAGCCGTCAAGGCGGGGGCGGGTCGCGAGCAGGCTCACGAAGCGATTAAGGAGCATGCCATCGCCGTAGCTAAAGATTTACGTTCCGGTAAAATCGAAAAAAATAATTTAGTGGAACGTTTGGCTGAAGATCCACGTTTGCGGTTAACTCGATCTGCCTTGGATAAAGCGATAGCTCAAGCGGGGGAGTTGACTGGCATGGCCCAGGCCCAGGTCGATGCCTTTTCGCAGTCGGCCCAAGCTTGGCTGAAAAAAGTCCCCGAGGCGGGTAAAATTAAGCCTGGGCGGATTCTTTAGTATCAATAAGTCCTAAAGAAAAGGGTGGGGTTGGTTTTCCGTGTTGCCAATAGGCGAGGGGCTAACCAAAACCCAATTTTAAACCTCTGCACAATACCATGTCCTCCTTATCTGGAAATCTTCTCGTCGCACAAAGCGGCGGACCCACGCCGGTGATTAACGCCAGCCTCGCTGGTGTGATTGCTGAAGCTCTTAATCATGAAGACGAAATTGTCGAAATCTTGGGTGGCTTGAATGGTATTCAAGGTGTCTTACACGAACAGCTAATTGATCTCGCGAGTGAAACTCAGCAAACTTTACGCAACCTCGAGCACACCCCTGGTGCCGCTCTCGGTACCTGCCGCTATAAAGTTAAGAAAGCAGAAGACTTCGATCGCATCCTCCAAGTTTTTGAAGCGCACAACATTCGCTACTTCCACTATATCGGTGGCAACGACTCTCAAGACACCGCTGCAAAAATCGACGCCCTTGCGAAAGAGCGCGGTTATGAACTTCGTGTGATTGGCGTACCTAAGACAATCGACAACGATTTACCATTAACCGATCACTGTCCTGGATATGGTTCTGTAGCTAAGCACATCGCTTTAACCGTCCGCGAAATGTCCTTGGACAACGCGGCGATGGGACAGAACGATTTCGTATCGATTTTAGAGGTGATGGGCCGCAATGCAGGCTGGTTAGCTGCTTCATCAGTTTTAGCTCAACGTCGCGAAAAGAGCGACGATAACGGAAAGAATGCTTCCAAGAATACTCACTACGGATGCACCGCTCCTCACATCGTTTTACTTCCGGAAGTTCCTTTTAACGCCGATAATTTCGTACAACGCGTTCAAGAAGTTTTAAAACATAACGCACACTGTTTCGTAGTAGTTTCTGAAGGCGTTCAAGACGAAGCCGGAAATTATTTAGGAGCCGACACTTCAAGCACCGATGCTTTTGGTCACGCCGTGCTTGGTGGTGCTGGTGAATATTTACGCACTCTCGTGGAAGGCCGTTTCGATGGCGTTAAGGCTCGTGCATCTAAACTCGGCATCTCCCAACGCGCTGCTTCACATAATTCTTCCAAGACCGACGTCGAAGAAGCCAAACTCTGTGGACGCGAA
>CAIMFE010000113.1 GCA_903840235.1 uncultured Opitutia bacterium
AGCGAGCGTGAGCGCTTTCACAATGTCTCCGCTCTTAGAAATACCACCATCCGCAATAATTCTCACACCGGATTTTGCAGCGGCGCGAGATGCAACATAGAGTGCAGTCAATTGTGGAATGCCCACACCTGCGACCATACGCGTTGTACAAATGGATCCTGGGCCCTGCCCTATCTTAATCGCATCAGCTCCAGCGGCGGCTAAAAAGTCAACTCCAGCACCACTGGTTACATTTCCAGCAATCAGCGTCGTGGACTTAAATTGTTTTCTTAATAATTTTAACGCATCGCCGACACCCTTGGTAAAACCATGAGCCGTAGATATAGCTAAAGCATCCGCACCTTCGTCGATGAGAGCGGCGGCATGTTTAAGCAGCGCTTCTTTATCAACATCTCCATCCATAGTACGCGGTACATTAATCGCAACACCGACGCGTAAGCGGAAATCGCTATCTCGTGTCGGACGAACATGAGCGCGTGACTCTTCGGAAATTCTTTCAATATCACTCAAGGTAAATAGACCTCGCAGCTGATTCTTGGCATTGACCACGAGTAGTTTATTTTGGCCAACGTTTTCCGAAAAAAGTCGATCCGCTTTAGCAATCGGATCTTTACCGAGGTCTTTTTCGAAAACCGCAAAGACTTTATCGCGCGGCGTCATTACATCGGCCACTTTACGCTGGCCGTGTCTTTCCTTGACCGTGCTTCCAGGTAATAAACCTAAGAGTGTATTATCTTTTGAAACCACAGGAAATGTGCTGAAGGCCAGACCTTCGATTTCAATGCGGTGAAGAACTTCCGCAATGGTGAGATCAGGGGAAACAACGGCCGGGTCGCCAATCATTCCGTGAATATGATTCTTCACTCGACGAACTTCTTTAATTTGTTCGTCCGATGACATATTATAATGGAGAAGACCAAGCCCACCATTGAGTGCCATCGCAATCGCCATTTGGTGTTCGGTGACCGTGTCCATGTCGGACGACACAATAGGGAGAGACAAACTGATGCTATCGGACAAGGACGAGTCGAGACGCGTCATCCGTGGTAGAACTTCGGAGTAATTGGTCGCCAGTGAGACATCATCGTAGGTCAAACCCAGCCCTGCATTAGCCGCAAAGAATAGATCGGCGGGGAGGAAGAAGCGTTCGTCGAGAGAAACGCGACTTTTGTTTTTTGAGGAAGCCATAGGTGTCGGTTTCCCCAAAGGGTATTAAACATCATTCACTGGGGTGGCAAATTGATTTTGCTCCTTGGCAAAATTTAAAGATACTTAAGGGAATGAATGACGGAAAATACGAGTTTTTGAGGGTACGGCGAGAATTCCGTCATCCGTTTGTAACAGGTGCAGGGAGTTTTACAGCTGTGGAAAGAATCTTAATCAAAACCGAAATGAATGGTGCGATTGGCTTTGGTGAAGTCGCCCCTTGGCCGAATTTTAATACAGAAAATATTTCACAGTGTCTCGACCTTCTTAATTCCTTCGCAGGAGATTTATATAAATTAAACGCTTACTTAAAAGAGTTAGCGGGCGAGTTTCCGTGTTTACGGGTGGCTCTCTCCTCCTGTCGTCATTGGGCTGAAATCGTAAATTTTAATCAAAAAACTTCCTGGGCTGGACTGGTTACCGATCCTACGCCCGAAAATATTGAAAGAAAAATAGCGGAGGGTTTTAAAACACTTAAACTTAAAATTTCTCCCCATACTTCTTTTTCAAATATTAAATCATTAATCTCTGCGGCACCTAAGAGTATTATTTTTCGCTTAGATGCTAATGGAAGTCTCAACTTACCCGAGGCAGAACAATGGGTAAATTTTGCGCTATCTTCCGATCAAGTAGAATTTATTGAGCAACCGCTTCCCGTAAATCACTCTGGATATAATCAACTGGATACTAAAAAGGTCGCACTCGATGAATCTTTTATTTCTCCCCATGAATTTAATTGGGCGGGCCCAGTGGTCGTAAAACCTTCCCTGGTGGGCGATTGGGATGTTTTTTTGGCCTGGCGTAAAACCCATTCTAACAGGGTCATTTATTCATCTGTCTTCGAAACTGCTTTTGGCCGCCAGGCCGCACTTTGGTTGGCTCATCTTGATCCAGCTGTCGGCGCGGTGGGCTTCGACACGTTAAACCAATTCAAAGATGATGGCTTAGACCGACATCGATCGGGCCCGGTGGTTGAAGGATTATCAAACTTCGATTGGTTAGAATTATGGAGGAAATTTAAGTGAAATCGATTGCTGTCTTTCACGCGGATCCAAAGAAGTATTTGGAAGAGGTTCTTACGGCACACTCTAATAGTCGTCCGGTTTTTTTAGGAAATCCTAACTGGGGTCCCACGGAATTAAAAAGCGCCGCGCAACTCATTCCTAAGGAAACCATTGTTGAGGGAATCCATCTCACGCCCCAAGGCCCAGCTCCGGCGAATTGGCCCGCGGCTTGGATGGATTGTCTTTTTATTCCTACAGGCGGCACGGGTGGAAAAGTTAAGTTTGTTATTCATAACACTAAAACCCTGCGCGCCGCCGCCTTGGGATTACGCGATGCTTTGGTGTCACGCGGACTGAGTTCCACGCTGCACGGTGCGAGTTTTACTCCACCCTACCATGTCAGCGGTTTAATGCCCGTACTGCGTGCTCAATTTACCGGCGGTAGTTATGGCCACTACGATGGGCGTTTCTTAACCAATCAATCTCTACCCGAAATCAAATTACCCGCGGGAGGCACTAAAATCGCTTCGCTAGTGCACACGCAAATTTCCCGCATACTGGAGCACCCTGAAGGTTTAAAATGGTTAAAGCAGTTTAACGTAATTTTATTAGGCGGAGCCGCTGTTCCACGGCCCGTGGTCGATGCGATTCGAAATCACCATCTTCCCGTTTATGCAAGTTATGGAATGACTGAAACGGCCGCACTCTGCGCATTCTGTCCGCCCGAAAAAATTTGGCGCGATGAACCGCTCCGAGGATACCCTCTGCCCGGCGTAAAATTTACAGAAATTAATCACCACATCCGTATCCATTCACCTGCCTGTGGTTTGGGCTATTGGCTCGGTGAAAAATTCTCCGACCCTTATACTTCGGGCGATTTAGGACACGTGAATGCCGATGGCACGGTAGAAATTTTTGGGCGCGGTGACCGAATCATCAATTCGGGTGGAGAAAAAATAGATCCGACACGCGTTGAAGAAATTCTGAAGGCAACGGGGCTCGTAAAAGATATTTTTGTATTTGGCATGATTGATGCCCAATGGGGCCAACGGGTGGTGGCTTGTGTGGTGGCCAGCGAATATAATTCGGCGGCGCTTAAAAAAGCCGTGGAGGTTTTAGAGCCGGCCGCGCGTCCTAAAAATTATATCTTTGTCGAAAAAATCCCGCTCGATGCTCGCGGAAAATTCGATCGCCTTGCTGCCGAAAAACTTTTGCAGATTTAGTTTCGGGCCGCTTTCCAAATACGCAGACACGATTCCACTAAAGCGGGGAATTCTGCTAAGGGCACTTGGCTAGGTCCGTCAGAAATCGCCTTCGTCGGATCGGGATGGGTTTCCATAAACAATCCGTCAGCACCGGCCGCTAAAGCAGCTTTGGCTAAAACTGGAACGTACTCGCGTTGACCACCCGAAGCTCCGCCCGCCGCACCTGGTAATTGCACGGCATGCGTTGCATCCATAATCGTGGGGTAACCGTAGCTCGCCATGATTGGGAAGGATCTCATGTCCACCACGAGGTTTTGATATCCAAAAGTTGTCCCGCGATCTGTCTGCCAAATTTCAGCAGCGTTCGCGCCCTTTAATTTATCGACCACGAATTTCATTTCGAATGGCGAAAGGAATTGTCCTTTTTTAACATTCACCACTTTGCCGGTTTTGGCAGCGGCCACGAGTAAGTCGGTCTGACGACACATGAAGGCTGGAATTTGGAGTACATCGACAACCTTGCCCACAGGTTCACAGTGCTCGGGTCCATGGATATCCGTTAACGTAGCAAATCCATAATCTTTTTTAACGAGTTTAAGTAATTCTAAACCTGCTTCCATTCCAGGTCCACGATCTCCGCCCAAAGAAGTGCGGTTGGCTTTATCATAAGAACCTTTGAAAATAATATTTAATTCTGGGAGTCGAGCCGACAGCGCCTTCAGCTCTTTCGCCACGGTGCGACAGTTGGATTCAGATTCAAGAGAACATGGACCAGCGATTAATAGTAATCTCCGCTTATCGTGTAACATAAAAAGAGATTAGACAAAAATTTTGACCTAGGGCGAGCCGTATCCTTACTTACGCCCCAGCCACTTTAAAACTTCGGGCAGTGAACGCGTATTTAAAACGTTTTCTTTGGTTAACCAACCCTTGCGGGCAATACGCACACCATGTGCCGCGAAGCCTAATTGTTCAATATCGTGAGCATCTGGATTAATCGACGTCAGCACACCCTTTTCGGAGGCTCGACGCCACCAACGCCAATCGAGATCCAATCTCCATGGGTTAGCGTTTAATTCGATGATGGTATCATTCGCCGCGGCGGCATCGATAATCTTGGCGATGTCCACCTCGTAAGGCTCACGCTTATTAAGTAAGCGACCTGTAAGATGTCCGACCATATCCACGTGTTCATTCTCAATCGCTTTAATAATCCGCTTGGTTTGCTCTTCTTTATCTAAGGTGAAGAGGTTGTGCACGGAGGCGACGACGAAGTCGAGTTTTCCTAAAACCTCATCGGTGAAATCGAGCGAACCGTCGCGCATAATATCCACTTCACTGCCACTTAAGACACGCACCTTAAATTTGCCCGACTGGTTAAATTTATTAATTTCTTCTATTTGTTGAGCGAGTCGACTTTCGTCTAAGCCTCTGGCCTGAAAACTAGATTTAGAGTGGTCGGAAATTCCTAAATAACTCCAACCAAATTTTTCTGCAGCGGCGGCCATCTGTTCAAGCGTGTGATCGCCGTCCGAAGCTGTGGTGTGATTATGAAAAACTCCTTTGATATCTTCAAAGGCCACGAGCTTGGGCAGGTTATTCTTTTCGGACTCTTCAATTTCGCCCGCGCCTTCGCGTAATTCAGGAGGAATCCATTTTAACCCGAGGGCCTTGAAAACTTCTTCTTCATTTTTAGCACCAGGCGCTTTTTGCTTTTCGTCGACCGCTTTAAAACCCCACTCACTCATGCTTAAGCCCTGAGATAAAGCTCTTTGACGCATGGCTACATTGTGTTCTTTGGATCCGGTAAAGTGGTGAAGGGCGAAATAAAATTGTTCTTCTGGGACCACGCGGAGATCGGCCTGAAGGCCATTTTCAAACCGCACACTTGATTTAGTTTCTCCATGAGCGGTGACTTCTTTGACGCCAGGATAGTTTACAAACCAATCCATAATCGGCTTAGGCTCAGACGAGGCTACTAAGAAGTCTAAGTCTCCCACCGTTTCACGGGAGCGACGAAGTGAGCCAGCAGATTCGGCTAATTTTACTTGGGGGAGTTTTTTTAATCCGGCTAAAATGGGTTCAGCAATTTCCGCAGCATCAGCCCAGCGATGTCTTTTTCCATAAGCGATTCTGTTTTTGATTCCTTCTAAAATGTTAGTCTGCGTTTTAGCGCCAAACCCCTTGAGTTCTGCCACTTGTCCGCTGTCGCAAACCTCTTTTAATTTCTCGATGGTTTCGACCTGGAGTTGAACCCACAATGCGCGAACTTTTTTAGGTCCTAGGCCTGGTATTTGAATAACTTCTAATAAGCCCGGCGGTATACTTGCTTTTAATTTTTGGTGAAAAGGTAAAACTCCATCGCGGCGCAATGTAGTTATTTTATCGACCAGCGCTTCACCCATTCCAGGAATTTCCGCGAGTTTATCAGTTTTAATTAGCTCGTCTAAATCTTCCGTGAGTGTTTCAAGAATGCGCGCACCATTGGAGTACGCACGAATCTTAAACGGATTTTCTCCCGTTAACTCTAGTAAAGTGGCGATTTCATCTAAGACCGAAGCGATAGCAGATTTTTCCATCATACCCGACTTTTTTTCTCCTGAAGGTAAATTTTATTTAATTCTAAAAAGTCGGCTTCCTTCGGACCGCTCTCGATCACGTGTTGATAATGACCCGCGTGTTGTAATTCATATTCGGAAGCAGCCACGCGACGATCGATTTCATCTTC
>CAIMFE010000114.1 GCA_903840235.1 uncultured Opitutia bacterium
AGCAGCGCACAGAAGCGATGCGTACCCGCATGACTATTACCGAGAAGAGTAAAACACGCGTTGAAGAAACCCTTTGGGATTTCCGTACCTACTCGGCCGCAGAACTTAAATCACTCATCGCAAAAATTAAGACCTTCGAGTTAGTAGCCTGTCACGATTTCCATTATAGTATCCGACAGAAGCGTAAATTGAATGACGCCTACACGGATATTATTTTGGTGTTGAAGAAGAAAACTAAATAGGGCGGACGACGGACTTCGCGATACCCTGAATCACGAGCTCATTCGCAGGATAGAGTTCGGGATAGTTTTTATTTTCGGCTTTAAGATAAACTTTTGAGCTTTGCTTGATTAAACGCTTCAAGGTCGTTTCACCGTCAATCAATGCCGCTACGATATCGCCATGTTTAGGAACGCCGGGTTCGATGATCACCGTATCGCCGTCGTTGATATTGGCGTCGATCATAGAGTCACCACGAACGCGCAGTGCGAAAGATTGGGGAGGGCGGCGGCGGGAACCTTCGGAGATGGGAGCTTGGATGCTGGCGAGTACGCCGGAAGATTCGGTGTAGTCGGGGAAGCCGGCTGCGATGGAGCCCATTAAAGGAATGTTGGAGACTTCTAAGGAATTCTCATCGGGGCCTTCGTAGCGGATGACCGTCTCGGAAAGATCTACGGTGGCTTCAGGAGCTACTTTGTAGGCACGGGCTGCTCCTGGTATTCTTTGGAGAACGCCTTTGCGCTCGAGGGCTTGGAGGTGGCCGAAAACAGCATTGGTGCTCGCGAAGCGGAACTTCGCTTGAATGTCGCGGATGCTTGGCCAGTAGGAATGCTCGCTGACGTGAGCTTTCATGTAGTCCAAGATAGCCTTCTGCTTTTTGGTTAGTTCTTCCATAGTGAACGGATGTTCTATGAAACTTTGTTCACTGTCAATACCTCAGTTAAACTAGGGTATTTAGCAGGAAATTACCCAATTAAGGCGGCAATATCTTCCGGCCTTTCGAGGTGTAAGGCATGGCCTGCCGACTCGATAACACTGATTCTGGCCTTGGGAATGCATTCGCCCATCCGGTAGCCAATCTCGATGAACTTCGGATCCTTTTCTCCGACGACGATGTCCACGGGGCAGCGCAGTTCTTTAAGTCGAGGCCACAGAGAAGGGAGGCTGGCGGTGCCGACATTTTCAAGACTCAGCGCCAGGCCTTCGGAAGTATTTTTTAAGCGACGTTCTAAAATTGGATCCAGGCGATCAGGCGGAAGTGACATCAAAGGACGAAAGAAAGTTTTTCCGTTCCAATATTTAATGAAAGGTTTAACGCCATGAATACGAATATACTGAGCTAAGGCCTGATCACCTTGTAATCGTTCGGCAGATTCTGTGACATCGGCAATACCCGGACTAGCTCCAATAAGAATAAGTTTTTGAATTCGATCAGGATGGTTAAGTGCCCAATTGAGTGCGAGTCGGCCGCCCATGGAGTAGCCTAGTAAAATGACTTGTTTGCTTGAGCCAACGGCCTGGGAAATGATTTCCATGTGAGCATCGACAGAATACTTTTGGGAGTCGGTTTCCTGTTTTAATTTTCCATGACCAGGCCAATCGGGTGTAATCATTTCAATCAAATCATCATTCACGATCGATTGCAGAGGCTCGAAGTCTTGATGACTTCCCGTAAAACCATGGAGGGCGACTACTTTTAGCATTTTCAGAATAAGTTAGAGTGTGGAAATAAAATGAGACGTCGGGTTGCGAGTCGCCATGTTTCTTTAAAAGTGATTAACGAGATTATGAAGAAAATACGAGTTAAACCATGGAATCGTGTCGACGGCCCGATTTACAGCCTAGCAACGACTGCCCATGGCAAAGGAAATCTAAACATCTGTAGTTACGTAACGCCCATATCCATGAAGCCCAAGCGCTATATCGTTGGGGTGTATAAGGGAACCAAGACGCTCGAGAATTTGGAGTCTAATCCAATCGGAATTCTCAATTTCATGACCGATAAAATGTCGAACCTTGTTAATTTACTCGGCAAAAAATCTGGACACAAAATCGATAAAATAAAGAAGCTCGGTGAGCGCATTCAACGGACCGAGGATGGACTGTATGAATTGAAAGGTTCACTGGCGACGGTGAGACTTAAGTTCACGACGCGCCTAGATGGCGGCGATCATTGGGCATGGCTCGCCGAAGTTGTCTCCCACGAAAATCACAACGCGGACCAGCCTCTTACGTTAGATTATCTCAAACGTAAGAAAATTATTCTAGCGTAGTTTATTTCTTTTTCGATTTCCGCAGACTCGATTTTTCTTCGCGATGCGGAATAAGATAAGTACGACCGCGCATTAAACGTTCATACAAATCAACCATCGCCACGCCTTCACGAGGGCGAACGGAGTCGGCCTTGGTCGCTTTATCGACCTGACGTTTAAGCATGCGACAAAGATCCTCGGAGTTATATTGAATCATATCGAGAATACGTCCCACGGAGTAACCCGGAATACTTTCTTCGATGTAGAAACCGTCTTCTTCATCATCTTCTAAGAAAACGTGGGCTTCATTGACTCGACCAAATAGATTATGCAAGTCGCCCATGATATCTTGATAGGCCCCAACCATGAAGGCGCCAATGTAGTAGGGTTGACCTTCTTTAAGGGGGTGAAGTGCTAAAGTGCGACGAACATCTTCGAGGTCGATAAAGTCATCCACCTTACCATCGGAATCGCAGGTGATATCCACCAGCGTTGCTTGAACTGAGGGACGTTCGTTGAGACGGTGAATCGGGGCGATTGGGAAGAGTTGATCAAGTGCCCAGTGGTCGAGCAGCGATTGGAATACGGAGAAATTACAGACGTATTGTTCCGCGAGCATGGAATCGAGGCGGGCGAGTTCATCAGGAATATCCGACGTGCTCGAGAGGCTTTGACGGATTTGACGGCAGATGTCCCAGAAAAGTCGGTCGGCCATCGCACGATCAGCTAATTTTAAATTACCAAGATTAAAACGGGCATGAGCTTCTTCACGTTTTTGTTTGGCATCGTGATAACGTTCGAGGGGGTCGAACTTACGTTTATTTTTTCGAATCGCTTCTAGTTCACGAACGATTTGGTGGGCTTTAGCATTAGGCTTACCTTCAAGATCTTCATCGCGTGAAATGCGATCAACGGCTTCAAAAATTAAAATCGAGTGAGGCGCGACTATGGCGCGACCAGATTCCGAAACGATATCAGGAACTTCAATTTTACTTTCTTCGCAAATTTGTTTGATGTTCGCAACCACGTCACGCGCGTACACTTCCATACTGTAATTCATGGAGGACTCAAAAGCGGAACGACTGCCATCGTAATCGATACCGAGACCGCCACCGACATCGAGCAGGCCCATGGGGAAGCCCATGCGCTTGAGTTCGCAATAAAAGCGTGCTGCTTCCGTCACCGCTTTCTTGATGGTTCCAATATTCGGAACTTGTGAACCGATGTGGAAGTGAACGAGACGCAGGGCGTCCTTCATCTTGGCTTTCGTTAATTTTTCTGCCGCCACAACAATTTCAGAAGCCGTTAAGCCGAACTTGGCATTTTCACCTGTGCTGTCGGCCCATTTACCTTCGCCTGCAGTGGTTAATTTAACGCGGATACCGATGTGTGGCTGAACGCCCATGCGACGGGCGATGCGGATGATGGCATCGACTTCAGAAAGTTGTTCGACGACGATGATTGTTTGTTTGCCGAGGCGGCGACCCATCAAGGCGAGCTCAATATACTCTTCATCTTTGTATCCGTTACAGATGAGTAAGGCTTTACGATTTTCGAGTAAGGCCAGGGCGATAATTAATTCTGGTTTGGAACCAGCTTCCAATCCGAAATCGTACTCTTCACCGGCATCGAGAATTTCTTCTACGACTTCGCGCAGTTGATTTACTTTAATCGGAAAAACTCCGCGATAACGTGCGTGGTAATCTTCTTCTTCGATCGCCCGACGAAACGCTTCGTTGATTTGGGTGACGCGTTGACGGAGTAAATCTTGAACGCGAATTGTGAGGGGCGGTTTTAAGCCGGACGCTTCCGCTTCCTTAACAATGTCGGCGATGCGAATCTTACGATGATCACCTTTCGGGTGAACACAAAGATTCCCTTGGGTGTCGACGGAGAAGTTATTACCTCCCCAGCGTTTGAAGCCGTAGTAATCTTCGGCGTGTTTGATGGTCCAAGACGGTTGTTTGCTCACGTGTGTAGAGCGTCAGACATTTAATTGTCTCGCCGAGAGTGCAAGGGGAAATCGTGACAAGTTTAACCTTCGGACTCGACCCCTTGGCGTCCTGGGTTTGAGATAGGTGCATGTCCGCGTCCGACATAATCAAAGCCACAATAAAATTACGTTCACAATTACGTGATCTGCAATTTCCCAGTCCGGCTGATTATGTTTACAGTCCCTTGGACTACGCTTGGGAGTCGCACGAAGCGTATTTAACCCAATACGGTGCAATCGGACCGAAAAAAGTACTTTTTTTAGGGATGAATCCTGGTCCGTTCGGAATGGCGCAGACGGGAATTCCTTTTGGAGAAATTGAGTCGGTTCGTGACTGGATGGGACTGGAGCGGCCCGTGGGTCGCCCCGATCGAGAGCACCCTAGTAAAAAAGTCACGGGCTTTGCCTGCACGCGCTCGGAGGTGAGCGGACGAAGACTCTGGGGATTATTTAAAGAGCGATTTGGTTCCGCCGATAATTTTTTCAAAGATCATTGGGTGCATAATTATAATCCATTACTATTTATCGAAAATACAAAAATTGGACGCAATGTTGTCCCAGAAGAACTTCCGGCTGAATCCATTCGCACCGTCAATGAAGCGTGTGATGCGTATCTGCGAGTGTTGGTGAATGAGATGAAAATTAAAACCGTCGTAGGTGTGGGTGGATACGCCGAAACCCGCGCCCGTGAAGCACTCGAGGGTTATCCAATTCAATTTGCGAAGGTCTTACATCCGAGTCCGGCTAGTCCGGTTGCGAATCGTGGATGGGCTGAGGCAGCCACGCGTGAACTTAAAGCACAAGGAGTCTGGCCATAATGGCATTGATTGAATCCATTTTAGCTCGTCCGTATTTCCGACAAAAACTTTGGCAGTGGTGGTATCCTTATTTTACCCGCAAAGTTAAAAGCCAAGGAATCGATTTCCTGAATTATGCTTTTGAGACTGATCCGCGTTTGCAGATTCCGCTGGAGGTTTCGGATGAACCAAATCGACCTAATATTCAGCTTTATCATCACATCGCTTCGTATGCAGATTTTAAAAATAAAAGAGTACTCGAGGTAAGTTGCGGACACGGTGGAGGAGCCTCTTATCTTACTCGATATCTAAAGCCTGCCGAATATGTCGCGATGGATTTAAATCCTGCGGCCATTGAATATTGTCGAGGCCGTCACGCCGTGACTGGATTAAAATTCATGCAAGGTGATGCGATGAACTTACCTTTCGCTGATGAAAGTTTTGATATCGTAATCAACGTTGAGGCCTCCCACTGCTATCCTCATTTTTCGCAATTCTTGAAAGAAGTTACCCGTGTTTTAAAACCGGGTGGGCATTTAGTATATGCCGATTTAAGATATGAAAGTGGGGTAGACGAGTGGATGCAGGATTTATTCGGTCAGCCCTCACTGCGTGTGAAGCAGATGCGTTTGATTAATCCTGAAATTATACGGGGCATGGAATTAAACACTCCACGTTATACGCAAATGGTAAAAGACTGTTTGCCCAACTATTGGCATAAACTAGCCCTCGATTTTGCGGGCGTAAAGGGATCGAGACTTTATCGCGATGCGCAGAGCGGTGAACTTACTTATCGTTCACTCCACCTGACTAAGATTAAAAATTAACCCTTTCGAGATTCGAGCTCTAGCCAACGCTGCATGGCGACGTTGTGTTCTGCTTCGATGGTTTGAAGGCGTTTCTGTAATTCAGCAAAAAGTGCCCCACCATTTTTGTAGACATCGGGGTCGGCTAATTGAGCCGCAATTTTAGATTGTTCCGCTTCGAGTTCGGCAATCTTCCCAGGCAGCTCGATGATATCTTGGCGGTCTTTATTGCTTAATTTAGCTGACTTACCGGCGGCTGGTTTTGTTTCTGGTGCAGCAATCGTTTTGGCCGCAACGGGCTGTCCGCGTTTGCTGTTCGCGATACGTTCCACTTCATTACGCCAATCGGTATAACCACCGGCATGTTCGGTCACGACACCATTGCCTTGAAAGACGAGCGTGCTCGTGACCACGTTATCGAGGAAGTCTCGATCGTGACTGACGATGATAAGCGTGCCTTTATATTCGACTAAAAGATCTTCAAGCACGTCTAAAGTTTCCGCGTCTAAATCATTCGTTGGTTCATCGAGGACCAATACATTGGCGGGTTTGGTGAACAGACGGGCGAGGAGCAGTCGATTACGTTCACCCCCGGAGAGCACTTTAGCTTTGGAGCGCGCACGGGTAGGTTCGAAAAGAAAATCCTGAAGGTAGCTGATGACATGTCGGGATCGTCCTTGAACTTCTACGGTGTCGGAATCTCCCGCAAGATTTTCAGCGACGGTTAAATTATCGTTAATCAATCCACGCATTTGGTCGAAGTAAACGACTTCGAGTTTGGTACCAAATTTAATATTACCACCGGTGGGCTCGAGTTGGCCCATTAACATTTTAACTAAAGTAGTTTTGCCAGCGCCGTTGGGGCCAATGAGACCGACCTTATCTCCACGATTTAATCGGAAGGTGAAATCGCGAATAATTTTCTGATCCTTGCCGTAAGAAAATTCAATGTTTTCGGCTTCCACGACGCGTTCGCCTGAGCGATCGGCGTTACTAATTTCCATTTTAGCTGCACCCGTGACACTGCGCATATCAGCACGAACCTGTCGGAGGACTTTTAACGCCTCCATACGGGCATTGGACTTGGTACGACGAGCGCCTGGACTTCTGCGCGACCAGGCTTCTTCTTGAGAAAGCTTTTTATCGAAGGCCGCTTTTTGACGTTCCTCCGCGATAAATAATTCTTCTTTTCTAATTAGGTAAGTATCGTAATCGCAAGACCAGCTCATGAGCTTTCCGCGGTCGAGTTCGATGATACGATTCGCCATGCGACGGAGAAAAGCGCGATCGTGCGTCACAAATAAAAGTGGAATTTTTTCTTCGAGCAGAAATTCTTCCATCCAGAGAATCGATTCCAAGTCCATGTGATTGGTTGGTTCATCGAGTAAAAGTAAATCCGGTTTCGCCGCTAGGGCTTGGGCGAGTAGGCAGCGACGTTTCAAACCACCCGATAAATCATCAAACGCTTTTTCGGGATCGAGACCGAGGCGTTCGATTAAACTATCCACGCGCACATCGCGTTCCCAGTCTTCTTCAATGGAGTCGGTACGTAAGCCACTTTCCACAATGCTGCGCACGTTGCCAGGTAAGTGATGGGGGATTTCTTGGGTTAAACGGGCCTGCGTGACACCATCGGGATGCGTCACCGCTCCGGAATCGGGTGCCATTTCTCCGGCGGCAATGCGCATGAGGGTAGTTTTACCTGCTCCATTGCGTCCTAATAAACAAACTCTTTCACCTTCTTCGATTTGTAGATTTAAGTGATCAAGCACAGCTGGTCCGCCAAAATTAACGCAGATATCGAGTAAACTTAAGAGAGCCATTGTGGGTGGTTTGCTAGAAACTAAAATGATAAGCGAGAAAACATTTACCCAATTTTCTTTAGTTTGCTAATTTCAGGAAATTGCCAAGCGGTGATGCCCATCACGCCGAAGACCGCCAGCCCGCCGATGATGACTGAATTAACCGTCCCGAAAATACGAGCCATGAGGCCCGATTCTGCCATTCCCAGTTCATTAGAGCAGCCAATAAAAACAGCGGTAACGGCGGACACTCGACCCATCATTTCGGGTGGAACACTGGTCTGTAATATCGTTTGGCGGATGATGACATTTACCGCATCGGCGGCACCTGAGATAAATAAAAATAGACAACTTAAAATGAAAGCACCGATGAGTCCAAAGCCCAAGAATTGAGCGATGGGAATAGCGAAACCAAAGCCGATGATACAGAGACCGAAAATGGCAAATGAGAGATAGAGTGCACGACCCGCATTTTTAAATGATGGAAGAAAAATTAAGCAGACGGAAGTGATCACGGCACCGCTGGAAGTAGCGGCCCGCAGGACACCAAATCCTAATTCTCCCACCTGGAGCATTTCGGCGAAAAGAGGGAGTAGTGCCACGGCGCCACCGAGAAGAACCGCAAATAAATCGAGGGTAAATGCGCCGAGCATGACCCGCTGACCGAGCATGAAATTGATACCCGCTCGTAAGCTTTGAAAGATTGGCTCACGAACTTTGGATTGTAATTTTTGACTCGTGCGAACGCAGGAGGTGGAAATGAGCGCCGATAGAAGTAAGGCACTCATGACCGTGTAGGCCAAGCTGGCGCCCCCGTGCCAAAGCATCACGCCGCCGATGCCCGGTCCTAAAACGGAAGCGAGTTCAAATAAAGTATTTCGCCAACGAATGGCATTCGACATTTTTTCTCGTGGTAGGATTTCTGCGAGCATGGCCTGTCGCGATGTCGTCAAAAAACTTCGGGCGAATCCACCGAGTACGACAACTGAATAGAGTAAGATTAATTTTACCGTAGGCGTTTCAAAATTAGGTATGAAAAATAAAACAGAGCTAAACAAAAGCATGGAGCCCAGGGCACTGCAGGCAATGCGATGGCGATTGTGGTTGTCAGCAAAGTGACCAGCAAAAAGTACCGTACTCACAAAGGGAATGACTTCGGCGAGGCCGATACCGCCGAGGGCAAGCGCGGCCACTTTATGATCCGCTTTGGTTAATTGAAAAACCTGCCAGGCAATAGCGACGCCTTGAATCTGAATTGCTAATGTACCAAGAACTAAGCCCGAGATATAAAAACGGAAGGGGGTGGACTTTATAGCGGAAGTGCCGGTGGGTTCATTCAAGTCCATTCCCCGCATTTGACGAACAATTGCTTAATGGTCAAACCTGCTTAAAAGTTGGTAAAAAATCACATAATCTTAACTTTTTTGGGTGCCTTTTAATCTTTCAATGAATGTGTTTTTACCTTCATAATGTTTTTTAACCTAATTTAAAAATATTATGACCCAAAAGTTATTTGGTACAGATGGTATTCGTGGTCGTGCGAATGAGTACCCGATTACCTCTGAGGTCGCGCTGAAAGCGGGTCAGGCTATTTCTCGTGTCTTAAAATCTAAGGGGGCAAATCACAATCGCGTGGTGATCGGTAAGGATACCCGAATTTCTGGGTACATGTTAGAAACCGCACTGACGAGTGGACTCGTGGCGAGCGGTATGGATGTTTTTTTGGTCGGTCCAATGCCCACACCTGCAGTGGCTCATTTAACCAAGTCGATGGGGTGTGGTGCGGGCATCATGCTGACGGCTTCCCATAATCCTTATGAAGACAATGGTCTTAAAATTTTTGGACCTGACGGTTATAAATTATCCGACGAATTAGAACGCCAGATTGAGGGCGAAATTCTCTCGGCACAGAAACAGCCCTTGGTTGCACCTGCACAAATCGGAAAAGCTTTGCGCATTAATGACGCCAGCGGACGCTATATTGAATATGCTAAGCAGAGTGCTGGTATCGTAGATTTATCCGGACTAAAAATCGTCGTCGATTGCGGACATGGTGCGGCCTATCAAATCGCTCCGGTGATTTTCCGAGAACTGGGAGCTGAAGTGATCAAGTTAGCGGTCGAACCCAACGGCTTGAATATTAACGACGGAGTAGGGGCTTTGCATCCTGAATACGCGGGTAAAGTCGTTAAAGAGCAGGGCGCTGATATTGGTATCTCATTTGATGGAGATGCCGATCGCGTGATTTTCAGTGACGAAACGGGTGCCTCCATATCGGGCGACCGTATTTTAGTTTTATGTGCGATGGCACTTAAACAAGCGGGCCTCCTGCGGAATGATACGATGGTCACCACGGTGATGAGTAATCTCGGACTGCATGAAGTCTTACGTGGTGCCGGGATTAACGTCGTGACCTCAGCCGTAGGCGATCGACATGTGATTGAAGCACTCCGCAAAGGTAGCTTCTCGTTTGGTGGGGAAAATTCGGGTCATTTAATTTTTGCTGATCACGCGACTACGGGTGACGGCATTCTCAGTGCGATTCAGATTTTACGAATCATGAAGCAGCAGGGTAAGAAAATTTCCGACTTAGTAAAAGTCATGCATGAGTACCCCAGCACTTTATTGAATCTTAAAATCAAGGCTAAGCCGCCGATTGAATCTTTAGTGCAATTGCAGAAGACGATACGCGAAGCGGACCAAGCTTTTGGTCAAGTGGGACGTCACTTAATCCGTTACTCCGGAACAGAGAATAAGATTCGTATCCTCGTTGAGCACCGCGAAAAAGCGGAAGTCGATGCCTGGACGAAACGTTTCCAACAAGCCCTAGAGAAAGATTTAGCATAATTATGCCGACCTATAATCTCATAAAAACTAAGGCATCGGTGGCGGCGGAACCGATTGTCTCAACACGCACTTGGGCACAAATTCCTTTAGCTAATATCTCATTAGAAGCTCATCACCAAACTACTTTAGCGGCCGCAGGCTGTTCCTATTCTAAGGATGAAGTTGCCGCGATAAAAGTTCATCCACAAGCGTGGTTGGATCCTATTGAAGTCATTAAATTCTTCGACGATTCAGCGGCAGGCGAATTGCAAGATACCGCAGGGGAATCGTTGATTACTTATAAGGAGCGTGGAAAGAAAATCCATTATGCCCAAAAAAGTTTTCTGATGGTTTACAGTTGGGACATTTTGAAAGCCAACGAATTAGCGATAGCCCAAAACACCGTATGGGAAAATAAAGGTTTCGCCCACTCATCGCTTTATGTAGATGGAAAACTATCCGTGGGTGCTGGTACGAAAATTTTGCCCGGTGTGGTTATCGAAGGTGACGTCATCATTGGTGCTAATTGTAAGATTGGTCCCAATTGTTATATCCGAGGATCCACTTCGATTGGTCAGCAGTGTCACATTGGCCAAGCCGTTGAAATTAAGAACTCCGTTATTTTTAATCAGACCAATGTCGGACACCTGTCGTATATCGGTGACTCCATTTTGGGTGAGAAAGTTAACTTAGGAGCTGGTACCACGACTTCTAATCTGCGCCATGACGGCAAGACTCACAGCAGCAAGATAGCAGAGAAGTTGGTCGACACCGGACGTCGAAAATTCGGCACGGTCATTGGCGATAACGTCCATACTGGTATAAATACATCCATTTACCCTGGCCGTAAAATCTGGCCGGGACTTACGACTCGACCTGCTGATATAGTCATCCAAGATTTACACTAATTACCCTAATACACCATGTGCGGCATTATCGGATATATCGGAACGCGTCCTGCGACTCCCATTCTCATTGGTGGTCTGAAGAGACTTGAATATCGTGGATACGATTCAGCCGGCTTAGCGTTATTGGATGCCCAAGGCCTGACCACTTTTAAGGCCGTCGGTAAAGTCGCCCGCTTAGTTGAAAAATTACGCGGCGATTTATCGCCTGAGAAGCATGAAAGTTATACGGTCGGTATTGCGCACACCCGCTGGGCAACGCACGGTGCACCTACCGAAATCAATGCACACCCGCATTTCGATCAGAGCCGAAAAATTTGTGTCGTTCATAATGGAATTATCGAAAACTATCGTGACATTCGGAAGAAACTACAGGAATTAGGACATAAGTTTGATTCCGATACTGATACCGAAGCTTTATCGCGTTTGATTGGTTTTCATTACAAAGGTGATTTACGTACAGCAGTCGTCCAAGCCTTACAACAAGTTGAGGGTGCCTATGGCATTGCCGTTTTGTGTGCTGATGAGCCCAACAAGATTGTCGTCGCCCGCAAAGGAAGTCCCTTGGTCATCGGAATGGGGGATGGCGAGTGCTTGGTTGCATCCGACGCATCTGCTCTGGTTTCCCACACACAACGCGTTATCTATTTAGATGATGGCGATGTCGGCGTAATCACACCGAACAGCGTTGATATTCGTAATCAAGATGATGAACCGATTACACGCGGTGTTTCACAACTTGATTTAGATGCTGGCGCCGTTGAAAAAGGCGGCTTCGAGCACTTCATGCTCAAGGAAATATTCGAACAGCCTGAGTCTGTCGGCAATGCTCTCCGTGGTCGCATCGATATGACTGAAGGTAACGCCGTCTTGGCGGGTATGCAGATGTCTCCCAAGGAGCTCGCAGAGATTCATCGCACCGTTTTAGTGGGCTGCGGTACTTCGCTTCACGCGGGTATGGTGGGTGAGTATGCTTTTGAAGATATCGCTGGAATTTCTTCGGAGGTTCAACAGGCTGCTGAATTCAGATATCGAAATCCGATTGTTGATCATCATGACATGGTGATAGCTATTTCCCAGTCGGGTGAAACTGCGGATACTTTAGCGGCGATTCGTAAGGCCAAAGAAAAGGGCACCATGATTCTTGGTTTAGTGAACGTCGTCGGCTCAGCGATTGCCCGTGAGACTGGTCGTGGGGTATTCATTCACGCTGGACCTGAAATCTCGGTCGCATCTACCAAGGCATTTACTGGTCAGGTCACCGTTTTACTTTTAATGGCATTAAAATTAGGTCGCAGTCGTCGACTCTCCCAAGAGCACGGCGTGGACTTAGCTCGAGAAATCAGCCAGTTACCTGAATTAATTAATTTTGTTCTTAAGCAAAATGATGCGATTGCAAAAGTCGCCGAGCGCATGGCGAAGTCAGACCACGCGTTCTTTATTGGTCGTGGTCCGATGCACCCAGTTGCTTTAGAAGGTGCCCTTAAATTAAAGGAAATTTCTTATGTTCATGCCGAGGGCTATCACGCCGCTGAGCTTAAGCACGGTCCAATCGCTTTATTGACGCAGGGTACGCCCGTGATCGTTTTGGCTAATCAAACCTCCGTACTCGATAAGGTTTGGAGCAATGCTGAGGAATGTAAGGCACGCGGTGCGCATATCATTGCTGTGGTTACTGAAGGTCATGCTAAGACCGACCTTACGGACGATATCATTGTATTGCCTAAATGTGGTCCGCTCGTGGCAACCATTCCTGCAGCGGTCGCTTTACAACTTTTGGCTTATCACGTGGCTCGCATTCGTGGTTGTTCCATTGATCAGCCCAGAAACTTGGCTAAGTCGGTCACCGTTGAGTAGTCACAAGTTACTAGGGTAAAAACCTCAGTAGCAGGAACTTGATGCAGGGGCATTTTGTTTAAACACAAGGAGGATGAAAAATCCTCCCAAGTTATCGTGTGCCAAGTGTCATCAGTCCAAGCTCGTGACCGACTTTCACGAAATCCTTATCAGCGGAGAATTGCACCCCTGGTGTCATGATTGTTTGCAGAAACAATTGCAGAAAAATTTGGAAATCACTCAGCGTTTAAAATTAGCCACGAAGCGACCATGCACGCAGTGTGGTATTACCTTTTCGATCCATAGTTTTCATTGGATAAAATCTACGAAGACCAGACACAGTTACTGTCGCGCCTGCCATGCCGTGTATATGGCCATGCGTTATGCACGGGTGAAGGGTGAAAAATAAATCCGCTGGTGGCCGGACGGGGACTTGAACCCCGAACCAATTGATTAAGAGTCAACTGCTCTACCATTGAGCTATCCGGCCAATCAGCGGAAAATTAAGAGAGTGTTGTGGGAGGTTTTTTTCAAGCGAATAAAACCCGTGATAAACCCTAGTTTTGTTCGAAGTGGCCGGACGGGGACTCGAACCCCGAACCAATTGATTAAAAGTCAACTGCTCTACCATTGAGCTATCCGGCCTAACGAACCCCTTTAACAAAGAGGGTTAATC